>DATEZM010000222.1:0-3484 GCA_035255625.1 Rhizomicrobium sp.
CGGCTTCGGCATCCATCGCTGCGTCGGCAACCGCATCGCCGAGCTGCAACTGCAGATCATCTGGGAAGAGATCATGAAACGCTTCCCCGATATCCGCGTCGTCGGCGAGCCGACGCGCACGCATTCGTCTTTCGTGAAGGGTTACGAAACCCTGCCGGTCATCATCCCGGCGCGCAATTGAGTCTCGGAGCGTAAGCCATGAACATCGCCGTCACCGCGCTCGAGAAGGATGCCCGCGCCACCGCCTATGCGCTGCCGCTCGACCAGCTCAATCCGGCACAAGGCATCCTGTTCAAGACAGACACGATGTGGCCGTACTTCGAACGGCTGCGGAAGGAAGACCCGGTCCATTACTGCCCGGAGAGCGAATTCGGCCCCTATTGGTCGATCACCAAATACAACGACATCATGGCGGTCGACACCAACCATCAGGTGTTCAGCTCCGACTTCACCTATGGTGGCATCACGATCGGCGGCGGCGCGGCCAATCAGGAACCGCTGCCGATGTTCATCGCGATGGATCCGCCGCGCCATGACATCCAGCGCAAGGTGGTGACACCGGTCGTGAACCCGGCGAACCTGCAATATCTCGGCCCCATCATCCGCGAGCGCGCCGGCAAGATCCTCGACTCGCTGCCCATCGGCGAGCCTTTCGATTGGGTAGACAAGGTTTCCATCGAGCTGACCACGATGACGCTGGCCACGCTGTTCGACTTTCCGTTCGCGGAGCGGCGCAAGCTGACGCGTTGGTCTGACGTCGTCACCGCCGCGCCCGGCCACGGCATCGTCGACACCATCGAGCAGAAAATGATGGAGCTCCAGGAATTCCACGCCTATTTCACGGAGCTGTGGAACCAGCGGGTGAACGCGGAGGAGGCCAAGGGCGATCTGATCTCGATGCTGGCGCACAATCCGGCGACCCGGAACATGGAGCCGCGCGAATATTTCGGCAATGTCGTGCTGCTCACCGTCGGCGGCAACGACACCACCCGCAACACCATCACCGGCAGCGTCGTGGCGCTGAACCAGAACCCGGACCAGTACAAGAAATTGCGCGACAATCCCGACCTCATCCCCTCGATGGTATCGGAGACGATCCGCTGGCAGACGCCGCTTGCCCACATGCGCCGCACCGCCAAGGAAGACATCGAATTCCAGGGCAAGAAGATCAAAAAGGGCGACAAGGTCGTCATGTGGTACGTCTCGGGTAACCGCGACGAGACCGTGATCGAGCGTCCCAACGACTACATCGTCGATCGCGAAAATCCTCGCCGCCACATCTCGTTTGGCTTCGGTATCCACCGCTGCGTCGGCAACCGGTTGGCCGAGCTGCAGCTTCAGATCATCTGGGAAGAAATCTTCAAGCGCTTCCCCGTGATCGAGCAGGTCGGCGAACCCAAGCGCGTCCACTCGACCTTCGTCAAAGGTTACGAGCATCTCGACGTCGTCATTCCCAAGCGGAACTGACTGCGATGCAGGCGCTGCCCCTCACCGAGGTCGAGCGCCTGCTGGAAGGCGCAATCGATGTGCGGCAGCGTCCGGGTAGCATCCAGCCGCTACGCTATCCTGCGGCGGAAGCGTTGTTCTACGATCCCTTCACCCGCTGGGTCGCGTCCGCGCCGTCCGGTGTGCGCCTGCGGCTGCGGACGAACACGCGGTCGTTGCATCTGAAGCTCAATCAGCGTGTCGCGGCGTTCGATGGCAAGCCGCGGCCGGCGCCGTGGCACCTCTTCATCGACGGCAAAACCTTTTCTAAGAAGAGCGTCACCGGCGGCGCCGCGCTGACACTGGATGGTGGGCTGGTTGGTGACGAACGCGCTGCGCTCGATTTCGATGATCTGCCGGCGGCCGACAAACGTATCGAACTCTGGCTGCCGCAATCCGCGACGGTGTCGATCACGGCGCTCGAAATCGATGATGGTTCATCGCTCGCGCCCTGGCCAGACACGAGCAAGCGTATCCTGTTCCATGGCAGCTCGATCAGCCATTGCATGGAGGCCGAAACCGCGGCCGGCGCCTGGCCGGCGGTCGCCGCGGCGCTGGCAAACGTCGCGCACCTCAATCTCGGCTGGGGCGGCTCCTGCCTGCTCAGCGGCCTCGCCGCGCGTATCATCCGCGATGCCCGCGCCGACGTCATCGTACTCAAGCTCGGCATCAATGTGCATGGCGAAGGGCTCCTGAAGGAGCGGACCTTCCTCGACTCCGCTCACAGCATGCTCTCCATTATCCGCGAGAAGCACGCGATGACGCCGATCGCCGTCATCTCGCCCATCTGGTCGCCGCCGCGAGAGGACGAGGGCGCCAGTGGCGGTCCTTCCTTGAAACGCATGCGCGAATTGCTAGAGCAGGTGGTCGCGGCCCGGCAGAAAGCCGGCGACGGGCACATCCGCTATCTGTCGGGGCTCGAGCTGTTTGGCCCCGCCGACCGCGCCGACCTGCCGGACGAGCTGCACCCCAACACGGCGGGCTACCGCCGCATGGGGGAACGTTTCCACAAACTGATGTTAAGTGGTTCCCAACCGCTGCTGGCGCTATAATATGCACCTCGGGAGAAACGCATGACCGACAACAACATCACCAAGGACGCGATGTACGGCGCCGTGGCGCCGGACGATTTCGAGTCGATGATCGAGCTCGACCGCTACGAACAGCGCTCGACCGCCTTCGACAAGATCATCAGCGCCACCCACGATCATTTCTGGGATCCGCTGGACAAGAAATACATCGACTTCGATGAGCCGTTCGATCTGGAGAACGAGCCTCTGATGCCCGAGGACATGCAGCCGCTGCTGCGTCTTCCCTACATCGCCGACAAGTTGAAGGACCGCAAGGACCGCATCCGCTTCATCAACTACATGCAGCTATGGAACTTCTCCTCGATCCTGCATGGTGAGCAGGGCGCCTTGAACCTCTCCGCCTCGCTCTGCCATGTGCTGAAAGACCAGGGCGCGCAGGAATATGCCGCCAACCAGACGCGCGAGGAAGCGCGCCACGTCACCGCCTTCGCCAAATACATCAAGTCGCGCTGGGGCCGCCCGACGCCCTGCGGCGCGGCGCTGAAGGCGCTGCTGATCGAGATCATCGACAGCCCGGCCGTCTACAAGAAGATCATCGGCATGCAGATGCTGGTCGAAGGCCTCGCCATGGGCGCCTTCGCCAACGGCTTCCGCTACAACCGCGATCCCGTGGCGAAGAAGCTGTTCCAGCTCGTGATGACCGATGAGGCCTTCCACCACAAGTTCGGCAAGATCTGGGCCGATAAGACGATTCCGAAGCTGACCGAGGGCGAGCGGAACATGGTCGAAGACTGGGCGGCGCATTGCGCGCAATCGTTGCTCTTCAACAACGGCTCGCCCGAGCAGCAGCAGGTGATCTACGGTGAATTCGGCCTCGATCCGCAGCGCGTCATCGAGGACATCATCGAACGGCGCAAGAACCGCGATCCGAAGAAGCGTTTCAAGGGCGAAACCAACGTCTTCCGCGT
>DATEZM010000223.1:0-15095 GCA_035255625.1 Rhizomicrobium sp.
CCGCCATCGACCGGCAGCACCGCGCCGGTGATGAAGCTCGCCTGCGGGCTCAACAGGAACGCCACCGCCGCGCCGATCTCCTCCGGCCTGCCGTAGCGCTGCATCGGCACTTCGCGCTTGATCCAGCGCGCCCAGGAATCCTTGCGCGGCCCGGTCGAATTGGCTTCCCAGGTGCCGCCGCGAAAGATGATGTTGCCCGGCGCGACGGTGTTCACGCGCACGCCGCTGGCGCCGACCAGCTTGGCGAGTTCTTTCGACAGATGGTTCATCGCCGCTTTCGACGTCCCATAGGTGAGCGTGGTGCCGAGCGCGCCCAATCCGGCGATGGACGAAATGAACACGAAGGCGCCTTGCTTGCGTGGCGTCATCAGCCGCAACGCGGCGCGCGCCAGCCGGTAGGACGAGTCCAGATTCTGCGTGAGTGCGGCATCCCAATTGGCATCGTCGACCTCGAAGCCGAGCGGTGAGGCGAACAGTCCGACATTCGCAACCGCGCCCCAGATCGGACCGAGTGCCTTCTCCGCGCCATTCAGCGCCGCTTCGATCGTTGTCGTATCGCGCATGTCGCCTGGCATCGCCCAGATGTGCTCTGCGCCATACTGCGCTGCGAGCCGCTTGCGCTCCGCCTCCAGCGCCTCGGTGCCGCGCGCCGTCATCGCCACCCGCGCGCCTTCCTTCAGCAGTGTCTCGACGATGCCGAGCCCGATGCCGCGGCTGCCGCCGGCGACGAACACCACCTTGTCTTTCAACTGCAGGTCCATGTCAGAGCCCCAATACCGCTTTCGCCAGGATATTCCGTTGCACTTCGTTCGTCCCGGCATAGATCGAACCGGCCCGATCGTTGAGGTATTTCGCCGCCACCGTCCACGAATAGTCCGGCCCGGCCGCTTCCGCGTTGGAGAGCCGCCGATAACCCGGCGTCGGCCCACCCGGCGCGGTCGCGAAAGGCTGAAAGGGCGCGGCGTAATAACCCACCGCCTCCAGCGCCAGCTCGGTCAGCCGCTGGCTGAGCTCGGTCGACACCATCTTCAGCATCGAGGATTCCGGTCCCGGCGCCGTGCCGGCGCTCAGCGCCGACATCACGCGCAGCTCCACCGCCTCCATTACCTCGAGGTCGATCGCGGCCTGGGCGATCTTCTCGCCGAAGCTGTCCCCCTCGATCCCTTCGGCGCGCGCGATGGCGCGGATGCGCTCCAGCCGCACCTTGTGCGACGGCGCGCTCACGCCGCCACCACGCTCGAACTGCATCAGATATTTTGCGACCGTCCAGCCATCGCCCACGCGTCCCACGACATTCGCCTTGGGCACCCGCACGTCAGTGAAAAACACCTCGTTCTGCACATGCTCGCCGCTCAACATGATGATCGGCCGCACGTCGACGCCCGGCGCCTTCATGTCGATCAGCAGGAATGTGATGCCGAGCTGCGGGATCTTCTCGCGCGACGTCCGCACCAGGCAGAAGATGCGGTTGGCGACATGGGCGTGCGTCGTCCAGATCTTGTGGCCGGCGCAGACAAAATCGTTGCCGTCGTCATCCGCGCGCATCTGCAGCGAAGCGAGATCGGAGCCCGATCCCGGCTCCGAATAGCCCTGGCACCAGAAATCCTCACCCGACAGCATGCGCGGCAGGTAGTGCGCCTTCTGTGCCGGTGTGCCATGGCCGATCAGCACCGGTCCGCACATTCCGATCCCCATCGGCGACAAAGGTGGTGCGCCGGCCGCCGCGGTCTCCGACGCCCAGATGTAACGCTGCACCACGCTCCACGCGCAGCCGCCATACTCGGCCGGCCAGACCGGCGCGACCCAGCCCTTGCGATGCAGGATGCACTGCCACGCCATGCCGGTGTCGTAATCGGCATAGACGCTGGTGAGGGCGCGGCCCTTGCGGCGTAGCTCGGGCGTCAATTCGTCAGCGAGGAAGTCGCGCACCTCGTCGCGGAACCGCGTATCCGCCGCGCTCCAACCCAGATCCATCCCACGTCTCCCGTCAGCGAGAGCGAGTGTGCGGATTGGATGTTGCGGAAGGCAAGCTCAGAACAGCTCAGGCCCACTGACGCAGGCCATGCGCGACAGCGCCGCCAGCGTCGGCCAGTGCTCGTAAGGATTGGTCGCGCCGCCGCACACGAAGGCGCCGTGCGACATGTGACCGGCCGGGCAAAGCTGGACATGGACATGTGGCCCGGTCGAGCGGCCGGTGCTGCCGGCAAAGCCGATGACATCGCCGCGATGCACCGTGTCGCCGGCGCGGACGACAAGCCGGCTCATATGTCCGTTCACCAGGGTTGGCGCGCCACTGTCCGCCGGCTTGAGCGCCACGAAATTCCCCAGCCCGCCGTCGAATTCGGCGAACATCACGCGGCCATCGGTCATTGCGTGGACGGGCGTGCCCTCCTTCACCGCGACGTCGATGCCTTGGTGGCGCTCGTTGCGGCCCGGCGCGAGCGGATCGTCGCGCCAGCCATAGAGGCTCGAGACATGGCAGGGCACGCCGGGCGCGAACAGTGCGCCGAACACGCGGTCGTCGCCCGACAGGGTCTCGCCGCCGATGGCGAAGCCGAAGCCGTCGCGTTGGTCGCTGCCGGCATAGTGCCGCCACCCCGCATGCGCTGCGATGGCGACGATCGCGACCGACAGCGCGATGCCGCTCAGTGCGGCACGCTTTCTGAGAGGCGGCGCACGCCGCTTGGTGCCGCTCTTGAACTGCTTGGCGAGGAGAAGAAGTCCGGCGCCGCCGGTCAGGGCTGGTTCGAAATAGGATACCAGAAGCGTATTCGCCGCCGCGATCTGCGCCGTCGCGTCGCCACCGGCGAGCGTCAACGCGGGCTTCAGCAGCCACGGCACCGCGTCGGCATAGCCGAGCATGACCTCGATCCACAGACCCGCCGCCGCGAGCAAAACCGCGAGCGCGTAGCCCAGGACCCGCGTCGCGACATGCGCCTTGCGGTCGAGCCAGGCATGCGCCGCCTTGAGCAGCGCGGCCGCGATCAGCCCCAAGGCGAGAAAGGGAAGTCCATCGTTCAGCACGCGGTAGACGATCGGCGCGACGCCAAGCGCCACGGCGAGCTGCATACCGGGTGCCGTCATCGTCGCCGCCACGACCAGCAGCGCGGCGCCGCTGATGAGATTGACGATCGACAGCGGCATCGACTCATACGCGAACCAGCGCCACATCAGCCCGTGCGAGTGCGTCGAGCCCTTCGTCCGGCGCGGCCGGATGCCGATCGCGGCCAGCGTGTCTTCCACCGAGATGTGCGGCAGAAGCGGCGCCGGCTGACGGATCGCGATAGACTGCGCACGCGCAGACCGCTTTTGCGGCACGCGCAGATCTCTTCGGGCGTTCAATCGACTCATGCGCTCAGTGAATCCACCAATCCCAAGGACGCGCTGTTTGTTGCCTTCAATCGTGACCGGAACGTGGCCAATTGCCAAGATGGAACAGGGGCTTGCGATATTGCCGCAGTTCCCGATTCCGGTGGAGACGCCGCCGCCGACGGCCTATATTTCGCTCGTTAACGGCGAGCCTCGTGGTGCGATGAAAAATTCCTTGGCTGTGACTTTGGCGGATGCCGAGCGCTGGGAATGGTATGCCGCCGGCGATAAGGCGGTTGCGCCACGCGCCGCGCCACGTCCGTGGACCAACAACGGGCCCGAGCAGATCATGTGGGAGATGGGGCTCGCCGTAGCGGTGCCGCTGCTGCTCGCCACCGTCGCCAGCCTTGTGCTGACCTGAGGGCGCCGCCATGCAGGATCTGCTTCCGCTCGCCGAACAGATTGCCGAGCGCCTCAAGGCGCGCAAGGAAACCGTCTCCATCGCGGAATCGTCGAGCGGCGGGCTGATCTCCGCGGCGCTGCTCACGGTCCCCGGGGCATCGGCCTATTTCCTCGGCGGCGCGGTGGTCTACACGGCGAAAGCGCGCGTGCTGCTGATGGATCTGCCGCGCGAGGCTGTTGCCGGCATGCGCTCGGCCAGCGAACAATACGCGTCGCTGCTTGCGCGCACGTCCCGCGACCGGTTCAACGCCACCTGGGGCTTGTCCGAAACCGGCGCCGCCGGACCAACGGGTAATCCCTATGGCGACGCCGCCGGCCACTCCTGCATCGCGCTCGCAGGACCGCTCAGCCACGTCATCACCGCGGAGACCGGCAATGGCGACCGTGTCGCCAACATGCGCGCCTTCGCACAGCGCGCGCTCGAACTCCTGCGCGACGCATTGGAGTGACGGCGCCTCTTGACGCGTTATATTATCGGCATCATATGAACGCGCTGGAGACTGCGCGATGCGCTATGCCGAGAGCCACAAGGACGAGACCCACCGCGCGCTGCTGAAGGCCGCCGCGCGGCAGTTGCGCGCGGAGGGCCCCGACCGGCTCTCGGTCTCAGGCGTAATGAAGTCAGCCGGCCTCACCCATGGGGGCTTCTACGCCCATTTCAAATCGAAGGACGCGCTTCTGAACGAAACGTTGGCCGACGTCTTCGCGCGCTCACGGCGCCGTGTCGAGAAACTGCTCGACGGCCTGCCGCCCAGACACGCGCTCGCGACCTATATCGACTTCTATGTCGGCGAGGCGCATCGCGACGATACCGCCAATGGCTGCGCGATCACCGCGCTCAATTCCGACATGCCGCGCCAGTCGAGGAAATTCCGCGCTGCGTTTGAAGCCGGTGTGAAAGCGATGGCGGACGGACTCGCAAAGCGCCTCACAGCAGCCGGCGTCGCCGATGCGGAGAAGTTGGCGCCGTCGTTGCTCGCCGCCATGGCCGGCGCGGTGGCACTCTCGCGCACGATCTCCGACCGCGGCCTCTCGAACGAGCTGCTCGCGTCCACTCGCGCCGGTATCAAGGCGCGGTTGGGAATTTCTGACCTTTAGCGTCCAGACTTAATAGGGGAGGCCGTCTTGGACGGGTTCAGCCCGTCCATCCATTGGGTGCGCGTCCACGTGCTGAGAAAAAGGGCCTGAAAGTGAAAAAGCCCCGGACTCTGGTCCGGGGCTTTCTCGATTCTGACGGCCGGGATCCTAAACGTGGACCGTGACGGCAAACCGCACGAGATTCTCGTTCAATGTCGCGCGATGCGTGAAGACGTTGACCGGGTACGCGATCGCCGGCGTGTACGCCGTCAGGTTCGCGCTCGTTCCGCCGACGCCGCCGAAATCGGCATAAAGGTATTCGAGACGCACGGTCACGTCTTCGTCGAGTCTCCTCTCGATGCCGCCGCCGATTGTCCAGGACGCCTTGTTGCTCTTGAAAACGCCGCTCTCGTGCGCGGCGGCGTAGGTGTCGGTGAACAGGAAACTCGCCTTCTCGTTGGTCATCGCAAGACCGCCCGTGACATAGGCCTGCCAGTCGTCCCAGACATAGCCGACGCGCGGCCGCGCGGTGAGCAGCCAATTGGTCTGAACCCGTGACTGCACGACAAAGGCCGTGGGCGCGCAGCACGGATAGGCGTTGCCGGCCGCGGACGTCTCATCGACCTGGTTGACGCCGAAATCGACTTCCAGTCCCGCCAGCCAATGATCGTCCAGGGCGAAATTGTAGCCGCCCAGGAGGCCTACGCTGGGGCCGCTGCCGTCCATGCTCTGGTTGCCTGCCACACCGATGGCCGTCACGCTGCTCGCCGCGAAATATCCGACGCCCGAGTACACTGTCGTCGTGGTCGCATGCCCACTCGATTGATTTGGTCCGGCATACGCACCGACATAGGGGCCGGCCCAGTCTCCGGCCGACGAAGCCATCGCGCTCTGGCCGAACGCGAACACAAAAGCGACCGCAGCTGCGCTTCCAATGAGTAATTTCATTTTGCGATTCCCCGAATGTTGACGGCGTAAAAACAACGACATATGCCGTAAACTATGGTTACGCAACCGATTTTTGGCGGTATTGATCGAATTGGTGTGACCGGTTTGGGGGAATTCTACACGCAGCTCATCGCCGGAGCTTTTTCGTGCCACCCAGCGTTTGGTCGAAATCCAAGGATATTCTCCTGCCGCAAAGCCCATGAACGGCACTTCAGCCCGGACTGGCCGCACTTGCTCGAAATGTTGACGGGAACGGCCTGGCGCGTTCAACAGGACCATGTATCGACTCAAACCGATTCGCCGGGCCATGCGGCCCAAGCCAGGGCGCGCGCTGATGCGCGCCGCCGACGGTGCGTTCTGCGTTCTGCTTGCGTTGGCGGCGGTGATCGGGGGCAGTCATGCCGTGGCCGGCATTCCGGCGCTGCTCGCCATCGTCACGCCACCCGGCATCGCTGTGGCGCAGGCGAGCAGCTCGGTTCCCGATCCTGTTGCATGGCTGGTCGTGACCGCTCCGATCGCGCCCGGCCCCCATTCGCCGCAGGTCCTCAGGACCGAGCGCGACGCCCGCCACTCCCTCGCCCAAGCGCGATAATGTGATCGTCGGGTGCCGGCAGCGGCGCTATGCTGTGCCGGTGCTTAGGGGAGCTTCAGCCATGCATAAGCTCGTTCTATCGTCACTGTTCGTCGTTCTGGTAGCCACTACCGCGAGTGTCGCCGATCCGGCCGATCCCGCTCCACCGCCCGTGCAAGCCGCGGTGACCGCACCGTCCGTCGCTACCCCGGCCCCGGCAGTCGGCGATGCCGACACCGTCGTGTGCAAGTGGACCGCGATCGTCGGCTCGCGCCTCCGGCAGCGGCTTTGCCTCTCCAAGCGCCGCTGGACGCAGATGCATCTGGACGCCCAGGACTTCATGCGCAATCTCGAAGAGCGTTCGACCCACATGTGAGTGGTGCGCGGCCGAAATATTTATTTCCGAGTTAGAAAATATCGTTCGCCGCGGCGCAACTGAAAAACTTATCCACGCAGCAAACGCGCAAACGCCGCGCGCTCCGCGGCCATGAGCGAATTCGCTGTTGGATAAGTGCCACGCTCAAAGGGTCGAGAAAAATTTTCGACGACCCCTTGAACCGAGTCGGTCTACGCACCAAGTCACCCATATCCCGACAATTGCGTCTCACGGCTCGCGCTGGAAAATTTTCGGCGCGCGCGACGGCGCATGCAATGAGAGGAATCCGCCACACGGGTATTTTTCGAGAACCACAAAATCAAATTTCGTTCGCAGTTCGCGCCCAAACTCTGTCCGGCGTGCGAGCGAAAAAACTACTGCCAGCGCTTGCCCGCCGTCGCGAAGCGCACCGCTTCCTCCGCGGCGCGCATCAGGGCGGCGGCCTTGCTGACGGTCTCCTGGTACTCGGCCTCGGGCACGCTGTCGGCGACCACGCCGCCGCCCGCCTGGACGTACATCGTGCCGTCCTTGACGAGTGCGGTGCGTAGCACGATGCAGGTGTCCATCGAGCCGTCCGCCGCGAAATAGCCGACCGCGCCGGCGTAGACCGCACCGCGTTTCTCTTTCTCGAATTCGTCGATCAGTTCCATGGCGCGGATTTTCGGCGCGCCGGACAACGTCCCGGCCGGCAGGCCCGCCGCCAGTGCGTCGACGACGTCGAGTCCATCGCGGATCTTGCCTTCGACGTTCGACACCAGATGCATCACATGGCTGTAGCGCTCGATGAAGAAGCTGGCTGTCACCTTGACCTCGCCGGTCTTGGCCACGCGCCCGACGTCGTTGCGCCCCAGATCGACGAGCATCAGATGCTCCGCCCGCTCCTTGGGATCGCTCATCAGTTCCTCGGCGAGCGCGGTGTCTTCCGCCGGCGTCTTGCCGCGCACCCGCGTGCCGGCGATGGGCCGGATGGTCACCACGCCATCGCGCAGCCGGACCAGGATTTCCGGACTCGAGCCGACGATGGAGAACCCTGGGAACGCCAGATTGTAGAGGAAGGGCGAAGGATTGAGCCGCCGGAGCGCGCGGTAGAGCGAGAAAGGCGGCAGCGCGAAGGGTCTCCGGAACCGCTGGCTGGGCACGACCTGGAACACGTCGCCGGCGCGGATGTATTCCTTCGCCCGCTCCACGATCTTCAGATATTCGTCATGGGTCGTGTTGGAGTCGATCTGCGACACAGCCGGCAGATTGTCGGGCACCGGCGGCGAAGCCGGGGCAGGGCGCTCCAGATCGCCGATCGCATCCTGCAACCGCTCGCAGGCGCGTGCATAAGCGGCGCGCGTGTCGACACCCGCCTGCGGCCACACCGGCGTGGTGATCAATATCTCATCGCGCACATTGTCGAAGATCGCAGTGATCGTTGGCCGCAGCAGGATCGCGTCGGGCAGGCCGAGCGGATCGGGCGGCACATCGGGCAGGTTCTCGATCAGCCGCACCATGTCGTAGCCCAGATAGCCGTAGAGGCCCGCCGCCATCGGCGGCACGCCGGACGGCAGGTCGATGCGGCTTTCCCGGATGAGGGCGCGCAGTGCGGCGATCGGCTTGTCGGCCAGCGCATCGGGCACGAACTTGTCCGGCGTCGAACGTGCGATGCGGTTGATTTCGCAACGTCCACCGCGGCAGCGCCAGATCAGATCCGGCTTCAGCCCGATGATGGAATAGCGTCCGCGCGCCTCGCCGCCCTGCACGCTCTCCAGCAGGAAGGCGTTTTCGCGGCCTTCGCCAAGTTTCAGGAACGCCGAGACCGGCGTCTCCAGATCGGCGATCAGCCTGGTGGTGAGCGCCTGCGGCTGCCCCGCCTCATAGGCGCGCGCGAAGGCGGGAAAGTCCGGTTCGATCGCCATCGCGCGCTCACTGTCCCGATCCCGAATTGCCGACCGTGCTGTCGATCAGCTTCTGGTTGATGCGAAGCTTTTCGCGGTTCTGTATGGCTTTGGCGAGCGTGATCGTGATGTCGGAGGCGACTTCGCCGCCGAGCTGCTGAGCGCCTTGGAGATAGGTCAGGCTGCCTTCCGGCGGCGCGGGATGCACGACGCCGGTAACGCGGGCGATGATGTAACTGTCGGGGCCGGACGGTGCGGCGACGGCGCCGCCGGGCGGGGCAAGGAAAATCGCCGAAGTGATGCGCGCCGAAAACGGTTCAGAATTGGTGTTGCGGTCGAGCGATGGGCTGGCCTGCATCGGCGCGCCCAGCGCTTTCGCAACGCCGGCGAGCGAGTGTTCTTGATTGGCGCGGGCTGCCAGCGCCAGCGCTTTCGCTTTCAGCATCGCCAGACGCTGCTCGGCCATCCAGCGCGACAGCGCCAGCGGCCGCACGGCGTCGAGCGGCTTGAGCTTCGGCGGCGTCACGCCGTCGACTCGCAGCGAGAAGGTCGATCCGTCCTGCGTCTGGAACGGTTCGCCGTCTTCGCCCACTTCGGCCTTGAAGATCGCGGCTAGAAGTTCGGGATTGGCTGGGTCGAGCGCCTTGCTACCGTCCGGCGCCAATCCCTGCGCGTCGATCGCATTGATATGGGAATAGTGCAGTCTCGAGCTCTGCGCCGCTTCCTGGATGCTGTCGCCGCGATTGACCGCCTCGGTGAACGCATTTGTCATGTCCGTGATCTTGTCCAGGGCGAGCTGCTTCTGGACGATCGCTTTGATGTCGTCATGGCTGGTTGTGCTGCCCGGCGTGATCTTGCCGACATGCATGAGCACCCAGCCGAAGGTGCTCTTCACCGGCGCGCTGACTCCGTTCGGTGGCAGCGCAAAGAACGGGCCGGCGCGGGCAGCGTCGAGGTCAGCTTGCACGACATCGCCGGTCTTCCAGTCGGTGTCCTTGAGTTTGCGGTCCGCGGCGATCTGGGCGAACGTCTTGCCGCGGTCGATCTCGGCCTTGGCCGCCATGGCCTCGGCCTGCGAATCGAAATGGATCTGCTCCAGTTCGCGCTTCTCGGGCTTGATATATGCGGCGCGGTTCCTGTCGATCTCGTTCTGGATTTGCGCCTCCGTGGGCACCATGGATGGCGCAAGATCGGCGACCGTGATGCCGGCATAGCTCACAGCGCGGTATTCCGGCGTGCTGAAACTGTCCGGATGAGCTTTGACATAGGCGGTAAGCGCCGCATCGCTCGGCGGCGGCACGGGGCCCACGGAGTCGCCGGTGACGGTAACGAACTCGGCCGCGCGGCGTTCTTCGATGTATCCGAAGATCGCGCGCATGTAGTCCGGGGGCAGCTGGAAGCCGCCCTCGACGCCGCGGATGAGCTGGCTGCGCGCCGCGTCCTGTCGCGAACGCGCGATGAATCCCGCCTCGGTGTAGCCATGCTGGTTGATCACGGCGACAAACTTGTCGTGATCGAACGAGCCGTTGATCCCGCTGAATGCGCCGATGGTCTGGATCTGCTGCTGCAGTCTGGCGTCGGTGATGGTGAGACCAAGCTTGCCGGCCAGGTTGTCGAGCGCCGTGCGCAACGTCATCGTATCCAGCGTGCGCTGGGCCATCGCCTTGGCCTGGTCGGGCGGCAGGACCACGCCGGCGCTGCGCATCGCGTCTTGATACTCCTGACGGAAGTCCTCGATGGGCACCGCCGTCGACCCGAGCGTGAAGACGTTGGTGTCCGTCGAGCCACGGAAGATGTCGGCGACGCCCCAGACCACAAAGCTGAGCGCGAGCACACCCAGGAAAATCGACGAGACCACGCCCTTCGAGTATTTGCGCATTTCCTGAAGCATGGCGGGCCGGATATCCTTGGGCAGCAAAAAGCGGCGGATGATAGGGAGGGGGTCGGCCAAGGGCAAGGCGCGCCAAGGTGCGGCATTGGACTGCCGCCGCCGAGTTGCTACGGAATGCGGCCGAAGCCTTCGCCGAGAACGACATGCGTCAGCTGATTGCCGGCAATTGGAAGATGAACGGTCTTGGCGCTGCGCTGGGCGAGATCGAGGCGCTGGGTCGCGCGCTGAAAGACTCGTCGCCGGCTTGCGATGTCCTCGTCTGCCCGCCGGCGACGCTCATTGCGCGCGCGCGGGCGCTCAACTCCGGTATCGCCATCGGCGGCCAGAATTGCCATGCGCAGCCATCCGGCGCTTTCACCGGCGACATCAGCGCCGAGATGCTCAAGGACGCCGGTGCCACCGCAGTGATCGTCGGCCATTCCGAGCGCCGTCACTATCACGGCGAGACGGACGAAGATGTCGCCGCCAAGGCGCGCGCCGCATGGCGCGCCGGCTTGCTGGCAATAATTTGCATTGGCGAGACCGAAGTCGAACGCGACGCCGGGCATGCCTACGACGTCTGCAAGCGCCAGCTCGCCGGCAGCATTCCGGCAGGGGCCGCGCCGGAGAACACGGTTGTCGCCTACGAACCGATCTGGGCCATCGGCACCGGCAAGACGGCGACATCGCGGGACATCCTTCAGATGCACGCGCACATCCGCGCCTGTCTGGGTGTGCCTTCACGAATTCTCTACGGAGGATCGGTGAAGCCGTCGAACGCGGCGGAGATTCTGGCGCTTGACGAGGTCGGCGGAGCGCTGGTGGGTGGCGCCAGCCTCAAGGCGGCGGAGTTCCTCACAATTGTAAAGGCTTGCCGCGCCTCGTCTTGACCTGCCCGGCTGGCCAGCGCGTGCTAGACGAGCCTTCCCTTGGTCGCCGGTTTCGTCTATTGAGCGGCCCCTTGAACGCGGGCGAACCGCCGGGAGATTTCCGTGCAAGCCATTCTGATCGCTGTCGAACTTCTGGTCGCCGTGGCACTGGTCGTCACCGTGCTGCTGCAACGCTCCGAAGGCGGCGCACTCGGCATGGGCGGCGGTGGCTCAGGCCTCGGCGGGCTGTTCTCGCCGCGCGGCGCCGCGGACACGCTGACCCGCGCCACGACCATCTTGGCCGCAGTCTTCTTTCTCACCTGCCTCGCCCTGAATCTGCTGGCGCTGCATGGCCGCAACGAGAAGTCGCTGCTCGATACCACGACGCAGTCGGCGCCCGTCTCGAACAAACCGTTGTTCCCCTTGGGGCCCGCCAAGCCGGCGGTGCCGACGCCACATTAAGGCGTTGATTGCGGGTAGTTGGGGCCCCTCATCGCACCTGACTTGGTGCGAAGATAAGCCAGCACGTCGGTGTCCGGCGGCGCGTCGATGCCTTTGCCGGGGCCGGGTTCGCCGAGTTCGGCCAGCGCGAAGTCCATCCGCGCACCATAGGTGCGGTCGATCTGGTTGCGCAGGTTCTGCTCCGCCGCGTACCACGCCTCTTTGAGAGCATCGTCGCGGCAGGTCGAGCGCTCGTCGTCCGCGGTCGCGCCCCAGCGCCGCTCGACACACTGATAGGGATCGAACGACATCTGGAACAGCCGCTGCCGCGCCTCTTCATAGCCGAGCGTGACGCGCGAGCCGTCGGAGCGCGCATAGCCGACACGGCAGGATGCGGTGTCCCGCTGATAGGTGGCGGTCAGGTCCGTGACCAGGTCCTGGCCGGCATAGTTCAGATGCGCGTCGCCCGACTCGTACATGTCGACAAATCGCGCGACCATGTCGCGCAACTCCTTGAACGCCGTTTTCAGCCGCGCGTCGCGCGACGGCGTCGAATAGATCTCCCAGTCGCCTTGGGTGCCATAGATATTGAGCGGCAGGCGCTGCGGCTCCGGCCGTTTCTCAATGCCCGCCGCGAGCGCAACATCGACGGCCTGTTCGCGATAGTGCAGATCGGAGCAGTTTGACAGCACCATGTCGTGCACTTCCTCGACCGGATCGAAGGCAAGCTTTCCGCCGGCGAGTTTGGCACGGACATAGTCATAATAGCCGAGAATCTCGCCGTTCAGCGTGAACCGGCCGTTCGCCCAATCCGCATCGGCGGGCCGCGGTCCGTTGCCGAAATACTGTTCGGTGGAGAAATCCGCGATCACGGCATTGCGCGCGACTTCGATGTGCCCACCCGCAAGCGAGCCGTCTCTCTGTCGGACGGCGCCGACCAGCGTCTGCGGCCGCCAGTTCTTGAAGCCGGCGCCGGCGCCCGGCACCGTGCGGGTGAAGCGCAGATCGTAGAAGACGTGCGTGATCGAATAGTCGGGATGGGCGTCGAAATAGAACACGCGGCCCTTGGCATCGACTTGATAGACGATCGCCACATGGCCGTTGGGATCGTAGATGATCGTGCCCGGTTGGATCGATTTCACATCGATCGCCGGCGAATAGAAGTCGGGCGCCAGCGGTGCATCGACGTCGGGATGGATGCGATAGGTCGCCGTCGAGACCGCGTCGCGGACCTGGGCGAGTATCGCGTAGCCGCTCAGCTTCCCGTTCGGAATCTGGTGGCGCGAGGTCACGCGGTTGCCGTTCGGACTGTAGCGTTCGTCGCGGGCTGCCCCGATCGGCGACACGGCATCTTCATACGAAAACGGCAGCCCGCGCTTCCAGGCATAGTAGAAGCGCAGCACATAGGGCAGGTCGGAGCAGTCGGATTCGAACACGGTGCCCGGCGGATCGCTGGCGCGGAACGGATTGGCCGGATCGTGCAGGCATTGGTCTACGGTGTGGCAGTCGGCTTGGCCGAGGGCGGCGATAAAGTCGCGCCAGCCGCGCTCGTCCTCATCCGACCAATGGTCGTAGCGCACGACATAAAGAGAATTGCTGGCCGCCGCGGTCTGCAGCGGAACGCACAGAAAAAGAAAAAGAAGTGCTGCAACCCACCGCATGCGGCCCCCGCTGGCGCGAGGCTAACGCGACGCGATACGGCGCCAAAGCCGTTTTGCGCCGAAGGTGAACGTGCCGCGGCACCTCTGCGCCGCGGGGCGAATCGACCCCGCCGAAGTCGGCGATGTCCCTGGTCGCGACAAGGCGAAATGGCGCGCCTTTCGTTTCTCGCAATGCGCTGATTTGATACGAAAATCGCGTGCGTCGAAGTCGCTCATCTTTTTCCTTGAGCGGCCGCGCGCCAGATGCTTATGGTGGACTCCCATGGCGCGGTTGATCTTCATCACCGGCGGCGTGGTCTCTTCCTTGGGAAAAGGTCTTGCGTCCGCTGCACTCGGAGCTGTTCTTCAGGCTCGCGGGTACAAGGTCCGTTTGCGGAAGCTGGACCCTTATCTCAACGTCGATCCGGGGACCATGTCGCCGTTCCAGCACGGCGAGGTCTATGTCACCGATGACGGGGCGGAGACCGATCTCGACCTCGGCCATTATGAGCGTTTTACGGGTGTGTCGGCCTCGAAGTCAGACAACGTCACCTCGGGTCGCATCTACAGCCAGGTGATCGAGAAGGAGCGCAGGGGCGGCTATCTCGGCCGCACCGTGCAGGTGATCCCGCACGTCACCGACATGATCAAGGAATTCGTCCTCGCCGACATCGAGGGGCTGGATTTTCTGCTGGTCGAGATCGGCGGCACAGTCGGCGACATCGAGGGCCTGCCGTTCTTCGAGGCGATCCGCCAGCTGCACAATGAATTGCCGCGCGGCCAGACCGCCTTCGTGCATCTGACGCTGGTGCCCTACATCGAGGCCGCCGGCGAGCTCAAGACCAAGCCGACACAGCACTCGGTGAAGGAGCTGCGCGCCATCGGCATCCAGCCCGACATCCTGATGTGCCGCGCCAGCCATCCGATTCCGGACGACGAGCGGCGCAAGATCGGCCAATTCTGCAACGTCCCGACCGAGCGGGTGATCCCGGCGCTGGACCTCGACACGATCTATCGCGTGCCCATGGCCTATCACGAAGCCGGCCTCGATACGCAGATACTGAAGGTCTTCGGCATCGACGATGCGCCGCCGCCCGATCTCACGCGCTGGAAGGCTGTCGTCGAGCGCGTGAAGAACCCCGAAGGCGAGGTGCGCATCGCGATCGTCGGCAAGTACATGCAGGTCAAGGACAGCTACAAATCGCTCAGCGAGGCGCTGGTCCATGGCGGCATCGCCAACAATGTGAAAGTCCATCTCGACTGGATCGATAGCGAGATTTTCGAGCGCACCGACGCGCCGGCCTTCCTCGAAGAGGTCTCCGGCATTCTGGTGCCCGGCGGCTTCGGCGAACGCGGCACGCAGGGCAAGATTCACGCGGTCAAGTTCGCGCGCGAGCGCCAGGTGCCGTTCTTCGGCATCTGCTACGGCCTGCACATGGCGGTGATCGAGACCGCGCGCGATCTGGCCGGCCTTGACGGCGCCGGCTCGACGGAAATCGGCCATCCCAAACATCCCGTCATCGGCCTGATGACCGAATGGACCAAAGGCAACGAGAAGGTCAGCCGCAGTGCCGACGGCGATCTCGGCGGCACGATGCGGCTCGGTGCCTATACGGCGGTGCTGACGCCGGGCAGCCGCGTGTCGGAGGTCT
>DATEZM010000224.1:0-3352 GCA_035255625.1 Rhizomicrobium sp.
ACTTCTTCTTCTGTGCGTCGGAGCCCGCGAGCACAAGCGCAGTCGTTGCCGTCAGTGCCGTCGACACCAAGGGTGAAGCCGTCAGCGTGCGGCCGGTCTCCTCGAGGACCAAACCAAGCGTGAGGTAGCCGAGACCTGTACCGCCAAATTCTTCGGGGATCAGGATGCCCGACCAGCCCATCTCCGCCATTTCCTTCCAGGAAGAGCGGTCGAACCCGTCGGCATTACCGCTGTCGCGCAGTTTGCGGAAGGCGGTGACCGGCGACTTCTCCTGCACCCACGACTTCGCGCCGTCGCGGATCATTGTCTGTTCTTCGTTCAAAACTGCCATTGTTCTTAACCCCAGTGATGTTCGTTATTGGTGATCGAGCAGGCCAAGGATTCGCTTGGCGATGATATTGTTTTGGATTTCCTGACTGCCGCCAAAGATCGTCGTGGCCTTGCCGCCGAGCCAGCCGCGGACGGTATCCAGCTCGTCGCGGGTGAAGCCCTCGCCCTCCCAGCCCAGGCCCTGATGGCCCATCATCTCGACGAGCAGCTCGGCGCGCTCCTGTCCGATGCGCGAACCTGCGTTCTTCATGATGGAGGTCGTCGCCGACGGACCCTGATTGGACTTCCCCTCGCTCATCGCGCGCTGCACGGTCAGCATAAAGGCGCGGGAGTCCATCAGATGATTGGTGACGCGGACGCGTAAATCGGCATCCGCTACCTGGCCATTGTCGTTGGCGCCGACATAGGCTTTGGCCACCTGGTCGAGCGAGCGGGTCTCGCCACCGCGGTTGAGACCGCCGCCGCCGACCCCGCCGCCCAGCCCGGCGCGTTCGAACTGCAACAGGCGCTTGCCGATGGTCCAGCCCCCGTTCAGCGGACCCATCAGGTTTTCCTTCGGCACCTTCACATCGGTGAAGAAGGTCTCGCAGAAGGGCGAATTGCCGCTGATCAGCTTGATCGGCCGCACTTCGACGCCGGGCGATTTCATGTCGATCAGGAGAAAGGAAATGCCCTCGTGCTTGCGCGTGTTGTCGGTGCGGACGAGTGCGAAGCACATGTCGGCGAATTGCGCCCCACTGGTCCAGATCTTCTGGCCGTTGACGAGGAAATGGTCGCCCTTGTCGATGCACTGCGTGCGCAAGGACGCAAGATCGGAGCCGGCACCAGGCTCGGAATAGCCCTGGCACCACCACACCTCACCCTTCACGATGCCCGGCACATGCTTCTTCTTCTGTTCGTCCGAACCATATTCGAGAAGCGTCGGCCCGAACATCATCACGCCCATGCCGCCGATGGGATTGAACGCGCCGATGCGGTTCATCTCTTGCTGCAGCAGGCGCGCTTGCGCGGTCGAGAGTCCGCCGCCGCCATACTGCTTTGGATAGGTGGGCGTGCCCCAACCCTTCTCGCCCATCGTCTTTTTCCATTTGGCGAAGTCGGCGCCGACATCGGGGCCGCCTTCGCCCATCATCATCGCACCCTTGCCCTTCAGCGAGGACGGGAAGTTCGCTTCGAGCCATTTGCGCGCTTCGGCGCGAAAGGCCTCGAGATCCTTGTCGATGTCGGCTGCTGCGCTCATGCGTTCGCTCTCTTCGGTTGGCGTCTATTGGTGATCGAGCAGGCCAAGAATCCGCTTGGCGATGATGTTGCTCTGGATTTCGTTGGAGCCGCCATAGATCGACTGCGCCTTGCCGGACAGCCAGTTGCGTGTGGCGTTGATCTCGTTCTCCGCGAAGCTCGCGCCTTCCCAGCCGAGACCCTGGAAGCCCATGATCTCGATCAGGAGTTCGGCGCGGTCCTGGTTCACCTTCACATTGGCATTTTTCATGATGGAGGTGACGGCGGACGGACCCTGGTTGGCGCGCGCATCGTCCTGCATGCGCTGCACGGTCAGGCGCATGGCGGCGGTGTCCATGAGATGGTTGGCGACGCGGGCGCGCAGATCGGTATCGGCGATACGGCCGTGGCCGTCCTCGCCGACATATTTCTTGGCGATCTCGTCCACTCCGCGCTGGTCGGCGCCGCGGAAGGAGGCGCCGCGCGCATTGCCGCCCTGGCCATCGCGCTCGAATTGCAGGAGGCGCTTGCCGACCGTCCAGCCGCCATTGAGAGGACCCATCAGATTCTCTTTGGGCACCTTCACGTCGGTGAAGAAGGTCTCGCAGAATGGCGAGTTGCCGCTGATCAGCTTGATCGGCCGCGTTTCGACGCCCGGCGACTTCATGTCGATCAGCAGGAAGGAAATACCCTCGTGCTTGCGGGTGTTGTCGGTACGGACCAGGCAGAAGCACATGTCGGCATATTGTGCGCCGGAGGTCCAGATCTTCTGGCCGTTGACCAGGAAGTGGTCGCCCTTATCGACCGCCTGGGTGCGCAGGCCCGCGAGATCGGAGCCGGCGCCCGGCTCGGAATAGCCCTGGCACCAGCGCACCGTGCCCATGGCGATCCCGGGCATATGCTTCTTTTTTTGCTCGTCGTTGCCGTACTCGAGCAGCGTGGGACCGAACATCGCCACGCCCATGCCACCGACGGGATTGAAAGCGCCGGCGCGCGCCAGCTCCTGCATCAGCACACGGCCCAGCGCCTTCGACAGACCGCCGCCCCATGGCTTGGGCCAGGTGGCGATGCCCCAGCCCTTCTCGCCCATCGCCTTTTTCCAGGCAAGGAAGTCGGGATCCTTCGAACCGAAGCCTTCCATGAGGGAGAGGGCATCCCTGCCCTTCAGCGACTTCGGGAAGTTCGCCTCGATGAAGGCGCCCGCTTCGGCGCGGAAGCTTTCGAGATCGTGGTCGAGTTGTGCGGCAGCCGACATTCCTATCTCCCTTTGCGGCGGAAAGGTTCGCGCCTTTCCGTCTCGCCCATTGACCTATTGATGATCCAGCAATCCCAGCACGCGCTTGGAGACGACGTTGAGGTTCACTTCGGACGTGCCACCTTCGATGGAATTGCCCTTGGCGCGCAGCATGCCGCGCATCGCAGCGATCTCGGCGGGCTTATAGGCATCGCCTTCCCAGCCCAGACCTTGCGTGCCCAGCGTCTCCACCATGAGCTCGGTTCGCTCCTGATTTATCTTCGCGGCGGCGTATTTGATGATCGACGTCGCGGCCGATGGGCCCTTGCCCTGCTTCGATTCTTCTTCCGCCCGGCGAACGGTCAGCGCGAAGGCGCGCGCCTCCATCTTGTGCGCGGTGATGCGGCCGCGCAGATCGGCGTCGGAGAGCCGGCCATCCTGCTTGCCGACATAGTCGAGGGCTGCATGTTCCAGGTCGTAGCCCTGGCCACCACCGCCGCCGAAACCACCCGAAGAAATGTTCTGCCGCTCATATTGCAGCAGGCGCTTGGCGATCTCCCAGCCGCCATT
>DATEZM010000225.1:0-3363 GCA_035255625.1 Rhizomicrobium sp.
TCCAGCGCGGCTTCATTGCCACCGAACAGACGCCGCGCCTGGGGCACGCTCGCCAGTCCTACCAGCTCGGCCGCCACCGCGATATCGCCGATGCCAATATCTTCCAGACCGATGGTCAAAAGCCTGCGCCACAGACGCTGCGGATCGAGCTTGAGCAGGTGATGTGCTGCCCGTCGTGCCAGCAATAGCTCGTCGCGGCGGATTGCTTTTTGCACACACGACGCCAATAGCCAGGGATCGCCGATCGCGAAGTGCTCCGGCGCGCTCGCAAAGATCTCAGCGCTACAGAAGTCTTTCGCTGCTTCTTGCAGATGAGATAGCAATACAGACGAAGCTTGGGTCACGACAGCGCTCAATCAAAGAGATTGCGCACTTGAAACTATGAGGGCCCGCCGCCTGGTCAAGAAAAATTGCAATGCGAAATGCTGATTTTTGCGCATCGACACTTCGCGGAACGCCAAGCACTTTCCTGCTCAATGATACGCGGCTCTTGGCGAACTTTGCTGGACCGAATTGGTTAGATGCCAAAAGTCTTCACGCCTTCGGCATTGGCCGCAGAGCGCAGTTCACGATCGAGGGTCGCTAACGGAAGAGCAAGGCGCTGTGCCAACTCCAGATAGGCGGCGTCATAGGAGGTCAGTCGGTGCAGCGACGCCAAGCGCATCGTCGTCCCCCAAGCCTGACGGTCCGTCTCGGGACCAACGCGGATGGGAAAAAAAGCAAGATCGGCGAGCGTCATATCTCGGAACGCGGCGTCATGCCGACCACGCCTTATGCCCATCTCAAGCACATTGGCGACCTCTAGCTTCCAGAGTCCGGGAACCCAAGCGCCATCCTGGTGCAGCACTTCGAAGACATGGCGAATAGCTGTCGTCGTTTCCTCGCCATAGACCCAGGCTAAAGTGACAGAACAATCAAGAACCAGACTCATGGCCGACCGAGATCGCGCTCGGACCTTAAGGCCTCCCAGTCAAATCCCCCGCCCAAGCGCTGCGCGCGCGCTCGGACGCGTTCGATCGCGGCTCCGGCTTGGGCGCGGTCAATATGACCCGAACTTGGCACCAGCCGTGCCACCGGTTTTCCGTGCCGCGTAATGACAATTTCCTCGCCCTGCTGAACCCTATCCAGCAAGGCGCCGAGCGTATTTTTCGCCTCGAAAGCTCCCACTTTTCGCATAACATCTCCAAACAGCCTAGATTAAGCTAGATCACGGAAATATGCAATGGTAGCAATGGATAAGATGCCGGCGCCCTCTGTCGCTGACCCGCGCGCCGGACGGCGGCGCCGTTCTCGATAGCCAATCCCAAAGTATGAAGTAGCAATGTCCCGCGTTCTTGGGTGGCAGGTATTTGGGCAATACGATCCATTGCCCGCCCGTCCGCCGCGATGTCCCGTCACCGATCGCGCTTTGCGGTCTGGCTTCCTTGGAAGCCCGCGCCAAGGGCAAGTGCAACGCGCGCGGTGACAGGAGCGACCCGATGCGGTCGGTTGCCGATTAAGTCGATGAACGCGATCACGTGGCCTGGCGCATTGCTGAGTGGGATAGCGCCAACCGATGTCGCCCGCTTGTCATGACGCGCCGCGGCGGGCGTGTTTGTCATCAGGATCGCGCCTCAGCTAAAGATGGTCACGAATTTGCGCGATCATTGGTGACGTTTGCACCCTACGACTGCGAGTTTGAGCATCGATGTCCTACAATCGCGATGAAATTGGCATAACGTCCGCCGCCTCCAAGTCAGCGCCGCAGCTCGAACGCGCTCTGGTGATTTGGAGTATCGCTGCTGTCGGCACCGCATTGGCAACCGCTCTCTCAATCTGGTGGATCGACATTCCGGTCGCGCGTGACTTTGCGGGCAATGCCGCTCGCTTGCAGGTTCTTGGAACAGGACTAGGAAGCGTCGTTCTGATTTCGGCGGACTTAACTATTGCCCTGGCCCTCGTGTTCGTTCGGCTCGTGCGCGGACATATTTCGGAACTCAGCAAAGCGTCGATTCTCGCTGCTCTCACGTCGATCACCACCTATGCCGTCAACGATGTCGTCGTGAAGTTCGCGTTCGGAATGGCCGGCCCGGCCGCCTTTCTCACGCAAGGAGCAGACCATCGCTTCCATTTCGGTCACGGTACTTTCGACACGAGTTTTCCCTCCGGGCACATGGCGCTGGCAGCGTCGTTTGGTGTCGTCATGATGCTGCTTCAACCCAGAACGATCGGCGTCCTAGCGCCGTTGTTATCGCTAGGCGCTGTTGCGCTCGTTGTAGGCGATTGGCACTTCGTCAGTGACGTGGTCGCCGGAGGGTTTATTGGATTTTCCAGTGGCCTGATCGCGAGCGAACTTTGGGCGGCGCATGGGCAACGCATCGCAATGTCATCCGCGCCGGGTCGCTAAAGTACGACACTGCCTATTTGAATATGGCGAGGATTCCCAGGGGTCCGCGAATCTGATTCAAGGTGTTGCTGATAGGAGTGCTCTCGCACGAGCTGGGCACGAGGGCGCGTGCTGTCTCATACTAACCGGACGGGGGTAACGCGGGCCCTCGGTTGACTTCGGTGGATACTATCAAAGCCATATCAGAGCGGCCTAGTGGTGTGCGTTCGCGCTCACCATGGTGCCTATCGCGATGGCCACTTGAGACCAGCGCGCGGCACGCTTACTGTTGCCGGATTCTGAATTTGTCTCGACGAGCGCGTTGGCGATTGCGAGCGCCGCACCTGCAAACCCGTCAACGAGCCAGCGTGCAACAACGCTCACATCTGTCGTCTCAAATTCTTCTGTACCGAACACGCTGGTCCGCCCCCACCGCGCCAGATAATAGAACTGTTGCAGATGACTGTCATGGTAAAATGACGGTCTCTAGGACCGGGGCACCCAAACCCTGCGCTCCCGCCGCCGTCGGCGACCCCGCCCCGCTTGCGGGCGGCGCCAGCCCAGTGAACTTCATATTCCGATTGGACAATGGCTGATGTCATGCCTGCGACAGTGTCCGGCACCTTAAGACGGGCACGCGCGATGAAGGGCGGTGAGAGTGCGACGAGTTCTCGCCTTATATCGTCCATCGCGGCCGTGTATAAAGGGCACGGTTCCTCCGGGGGGAGGGGTGAATGCCTCATCGTTTCAAACGCGCAAAATGCGGCAAGCAGGCGGTCGTCTTCGCTCTGCAAGATGACGGCACGGGGGTCTGGCGCTGCGCCGATCACATTCCGACGGATGAAATCGACCCCGCGCCTCCCAAGGCGAACCCCAAACATCGCAATTGAGGTCAATATGGCGAGGCGTCAATTCGGCCGTCAGTATGTCGTTCAATGGGATGCGGACGTATCTCGCTTCCATGTAACGCTCGGCCACGACAGCATCGGGTTTCAGAA
>DATEZM010000226.1:0-3462 GCA_035255625.1 Rhizomicrobium sp.
CGAGTTTGCGGTTGGCGAAACGCTTGCGCACCAGGCCGACTTCGGTCGGGCCGATGTTGCGGATGGAGCGCAGGACGACCGACAGAACGACGAAGATAACAGCCGCCGTGGCGCCCACGGCGAGCGGATCGGCGAAGATGAAGTCGATGATCCTGTCCATGGTCAGCCCTTTTAGACGGCCGCTTCGACTCGCGGCTGTTTTCGGGCGCGGATTCTAGGCTTCGCTCAAAGCGCCGCAATTGGCGAAATATCTATTTTACACACTTGAAGTCGGCGAACCGCGTGCCTAGCGGTCAGCCTCCGCGATAGGCCCGTTCCAGTGCCGCGATGTCGAACTTGACCATTTTCAGCATCGCCTCGGCGACGCGTTTGGCACGGGCGCGGTCGGGATCGCGCATCATCGCTTCGTAGCCCTTGGGCACGATCTGCCAGTAGACGCCGTAGCGGTCTTTCAGCCAGCCGCATTGCTGCTCCTGGCCGCCGCCTTCGAGCAGGCCGGCCCAGACGCGGTCGATCTCGGCCTGATCTTCGCAATTCACCAGCAGGGAGATTGCGTGATTGAACGGATCGAGCGGGCTGGCGGACATCGCTTCGAATTTGGTTCCGGCGAGCGTGAACTCGACCACGGCGACCGAACCAGCCGGGCCGCTCGGCGAATCCGCCGCCAGCGCACCCACCGCGTCGACATGCGAATTGGGAATCACCGAGCAATAAAAGCGCGCGGCTTCCTCGGCCTCCTTGGCGTACCAGAGGAACGGAACAACGCTGGTCATGGAACTCCTCCTGCTTAAACGACGGGCAAGGGCGATTGCGGCACGGTCTTCCAGAAAACGTCGTCATGGCCGAAGAAGATGCGGGCGCCGTCACCTTGCATCCGGCGCAGCAGCGCCAGACTTTCCAGCATCTGGTCGCGATTGTAGCGGCTGGCAGGCAGATGCAGCGTGTCGAGCGTGCGTTTGAGGTAGCAGCAATCGGCCGCCAGCACGACGGGGCCCGGTTCGAGTGCGACCCGCATCGACTGGTGTCCCGGCGTGTGACCGGGTGTCGGGAACACGACCACACTGCCGTCGCCGAACAGGTCGAGCTCGCCGTCGATCTCGCGCACCTTGGTCATATGTTCGAAGTCGCGCGGATTGTAGACGCCGGCGGCTTGCGTCTTGGCAAGATGCGCCGCGCGCCATTCCTTCGCGTGGACAATCAGCGTCGCGTTCGGAAAGAATACGTTGCCGCCGCAATGGTCGTAGTGGAGATGCGAATTCACCACATAGCGTACATCGGCAGGCTTTAGCCCGAGGCGTGCGAGATGGCTCGCGACGTCGGCGCCTTGCGGGAAATCGATCTCCCAGTCCTTGGCGGTGGGGCCGAGCAGTTCGGCCTGGCGCCGGCGGATCTCAACGTTGAGGCCGGTGTCGAACAGGACCCTGCCCTCATCGTGCACGACGAGATAGGCGGGCACCGGAACAGTGAGCTTGCCGGCCTCGCCCTCGAGAAAGCCATTCGCGTCGCCAGTGACATGGCCGCAGGTGAAAGCGAAGAGCCGGACCGCCATGTCAAGACCCGTCGAGCGCGGCGAGGACTTCGCCTTCGGTCAGAATCTGCGGCAGCACTTTCGCCGTCGTAGCGCCCGGTGCGTAGTAGAGATAGAGCGGCACACCGGATCGTCCGTGAACGGATAAAAGCTCCGTGATCGCGGGATCACGGCGCGTCCAGTCGGCGATGAGATAGGTAATGTGGCGGTCCGCGAAAGCCTGGCGCACGCGCGCGCCGCTCAACGCGGCTTCGTCGTTGACGAGACAGGTGATGCACCACGCCGCCGTCGCGTTGACGAAGACAGCGCGGTTCTCGCGGCGCAGATCGGCCAGCCTTGCAGCGGAATAGGCTTGCGACGGGATGCCGGTGGCATTGAGGCTCGCGGCCTGAACCGGCGCAGACTTCAGGAGATAAAGACACGACAGCGCGGCGACGATGGCGATCAGCGTGACGAGCGCGCCGATGCCGCGGCCACGTGGCGAACTCGTCCTGCTGAGACCCCAGACCCAAGCCCCGAAACCGGCTGCGATCATCGCGGCCAGAGCAGCCGCTACCGCGTCGGGGCCGGACTGCTGCGCCAGGACCCACACCAGCCACGCCGCCGTGCCGTACATCGCGAACGCGAGCGCTTGCTTGAAGTATGTCATCCACGGGCCCGGCTTCGGCAGCGCGCGCATCAGAGCGGGCGAAATGCCGATCAGCACAAAGGGCGCGGCGAAGCCGAGACCGAGCGCGAAGAAGATGGCGAATGCGCTTGCTGGCGGCTGCGTCAGCGCGTAGCCGAGTGCCGCCGCCATGAAGGGTGCGGTGCAGGGTGCGGCGACCGCGACGGCGAGAACGCCGGTGGCGAAGGAGCCCGCGACCCCGCCGGCGCGCGTCAGGCTGTCGCCGCCGCCGAAGCCAGCGACTTCGAACACGCCCGAGAGATTGAGGCCGACGCCGAACATCAGGAGCGCGAAGAGCGCCACCACCAATGGCTCCTGCAGCTGGAAGCCCCAGCCGATCGCTGCGCCACCGCTGCGCAGCGCGACGAGAAGTCCGCCGAGCGCCAAGAAGCTCAGCACGGCGCCGGCGCCGTAGGACAGACTCTCGCGGACCGCCTCGACATGGTCGCGGCCGGAGAGCGTGGACAGCGCGAAGGCTTTCATCGCCAGCACTGGCAGCACGCACGGCATCAGATTGAGGATGAGACCGCCGAGAAGCGCGAGCAGGAGGGCGGTGGCGAGGCCGATATCGCTTCCGCCTCCCTCGAAGGAAGCGTCCGGCACCGGTCCGGACAGCGCGGCAACGGTCAGTGCTTGCACCGAACCGTCTGCCGAGGTCAGCACCAGCACGCCTTCGAGCGCGCCACCCTTCTTCGCCAGCGCGTTGCCCGGCGTCATGCGCAGGACGAGCCCGTCTTGGGCAAATCCCATCGTCTGCGGCGCCGGGCCGATCACCACGCCATCGCCGAGCGGAAAGAACTCGGCACGCACCGGATGGGCCTCGGTCAGCGGCTTCGCCGCCACATAGAGATCGAGCGAGTCTCCGAGGCGGTAGCGAACCGCCCAGGGTGACGGTGCGGGCAATTTCACGCGCGCGGCAGCGAAGAGCGCGGCGTTTGACGACAAGGACGGCGTGCCGATGGTGACGGGAACAGATAGCTCCGCATCCTCGGGCACACAGACTTCCTTGCAGACCAGCCAACTCGCCTTGGCCTTCAGCGAGACGACATCGCCCGGCTTCACATCGGACGGTGCGGTGACGGTCGACAGGATCCAGACCTTGCCCTGGTAGCCGTAGTCCATGAACGGCCCGACCGGCAGGCGCTTCGGATAGGGCCATTGCAGTGCGCTGGCTTTCCAGCCGTGCGGCAGCGACCAGTCGAGTGTCGTCGGCTGACCGACGTCGCCGGCGAACTGCCAATAGGTGTGCCAGCCGGGACGGATGATC
>DATEZM010000227.1:0-3108 GCA_035255625.1 Rhizomicrobium sp.
AGCGGTACGTGATCTTTATTGTGGCGCGAATTTTGTTAAAGCGCCTGAGCAATGAGCCAAGATTAAACGGCCTTTCGCCTTTTGCGATTTCACCGCCTGGAGTCGCATAAGCCACGAAGTAGTGCACAGCCAGACAGGGCCTCAGGGAAATCAGATAGACAAAGTCTTCGTACGAATACCACCCGCCAGGATCGCCCCCGGACATATGGGCGAAAGTGGGCGTCGCCTTGTCGACACCGCTCTCGTAGTCGGGCGGTTGTTGTGCGAGGAAATTTTCCGCTGTGCATGCATTTGCATAGCGAGGCAAAACTTCAACTGCCAATTCCGTTTGATCATTTTGCAGCGTCGTATGCGGTTGAAGATCGATGGATGATCTCAGCCCAAGCCCCTCGATTCGCGCGCGATTGCCGTCGTTGTCGGGATAATTCAAATCGGCGAAATTGGGATCGGTCCGCCAGTTCGACGGATAGGAAATTGAAAATCCCCGTGCGTCGTGGAATGTGGTCCAACGCGCCGCGATCGAAGCGTTTGTGGAAAGCAGAAGCGACAGGCAGGTCAAAACCGTCTTGGTTCCGATTCCGATATTCACCGCGAAGTCCCTGTATCGTCTCGTCGAAACGAGGAGCCAACCAACAGAGCGATGTGTAAACGCAAGCGGTGAGCCATTGGAGCGCCTCAGCGCGGAAATCCCCAAGTCAGCTTATCCAACACACCGTCGATGACCGTCGACCCCGAGAGCCAAAAATAAATATTGTCGCACCCCTTGAAATGCACTTTTCACTCCCCATGTCCCGCGTTCACAAAAAAGGAAGCCTATCCATCCCGGTGGTGTTACACGCCGGGCGCCGGGCCGGCGTGGGCCGATGAGATTCGCGGGACGTCATACAGGTCAGGATGCGCGCTCGTGCGCCTCCGTTCG
The DNA here is from genome assembly GCA_035255625.1 of Rhizomicrobium sp. Classification (GTDB taxonomy): domain Bacteria; phylum Pseudomonadota; class Alphaproteobacteria; order Micropepsales; family Micropepsaceae; genus Rhizomicrobium. The sequence continues at coordinate 920 of DATEZM010000227.1, forward strand.
GAAGAGGGATTGAAGGTCGTTGCGCACGACCGTCGCTCCGTCGACCGTGCAAACCAAGGTGGTGAAGCGAAGGTGCCAGCGGCCGCGGCGACGTCCGCGACAACTGGCCAGCCTGTCGAGCTATGGACCGGGGCGGGCGTGCAGCCGTGCTGATTGGGAACGATGTTCCGCCGGCGGCTGCGTCCCGCCTTATTTTTTGAGGAGTAAACGCAGGCGCGCCGACGCCTTTCGCCGGCCGCGTTCGGCGCGCTAAGTTCGAGCCATGACCGATCTGCCCGCCCCCACCAACCAGGACACGCGCTGGAAGTTCATCCGCGACGTCGCCCTGTTCGAAATGAAGCTTGCCCTCAACAATCTGCACAACTTTTTCCAGATCCCGTTGACGCTGGCGGTTGCTGTGTTCGACCTGGTCGTCCGGGGCAAGAGCCATGGCGAGCGCTTCTACAAGCTGGTCGAGATGGGCCGCACCATCGACGACGCCATCGACATCTATTCCATTGTCGAACATCGCGAGCGCAGCCTGAACAAGGACTTCACCGTTGACGCCGTGCTCGGAAAACTCGAAGCCGTGATCCAGCGGGAATACGAGAAGGGCGGCACGACGGCGAGCGTGAAACAGGCGGTCGACAAGGCGCTCGACCAGATGCAGTCGCACACGGAGGTTGGCGCGGCCAAGGCGGCCGGCGCTGTGAAGACGGTCTCCGAAAAACTGAAAGAGACGATGCAGAAAATCAGCGGCGACGCGCCGTGATGCGGCTCAGCCGCCCTCGAATCCTTCGAGCACGTTGACCGTTATCTCGGCCAGTGCGTCGAGATTGTAGCCGCCCTCGAACAGAAACACCGTCGGCAGGCCGAGCGCCGCGATCCGCTCGCCCATGCGCAGATAGTCCGCCTTCGCCAGCTTGAACTGCGCTATCGGATCGGCCTCGAACGTGTCGAGCCCGAGCGACACCAGGAGCACGTCCGGCGCGAACTTCGCAATCCGTCCGGCGGCCACATCCAGCGCCGGCGCGTAGTCGTCCCATGTCGTGTACATCGGCAGTGGCAAATTTAAATTTGCACCTTCGCCCACACCTTCGCCGGTCTCGTCAGCGAATCCGAGATAGTGCGGAAACGCAAAGGCCGGATCGCCGTGGATCGAACTGAACAGGACATCGCCGCGACGATAGAAGATGCTCTGCGTGCCATTGCCGTGGTGGTAGTCGACGTCGAAGATCGCCGGACGCATGCCGCGCTCCGCCAGCCACTGCGTCGCGATGGCGACATTGTTGAGATAGCAATAGCCGCCGAAGAGATCGCTACTCGCATGATGTCCGGGCGGCCGGGTCAGCGCGAAGGCAGAGCGCGCGCCGTCCTTCACTTCGCTCGCTGCCGACAACGCGCAATTCACCGCCGCCGTCGCCGCGCTCCAGGTGCCCTTCACGATCGGTGTCGCGGTGTCGGACGCGTAAGTGCCGAGCCGCGCCTCGACATCGCCGTCGGTGCGGCTGCGTATGCCGCGCGCCGGCCAGGCCGATGGAATGGCCGCCGGGGCATCCTCGCCATACAATTTGCGCCAGCGCTCGCTGGCTTCGCCCAGGAATGAGACGAGGCCCGCGGCGTGCACGCGTGTCACAGGCTCCATTCCGAAGTCGGACGGCGCAAGCACCGGCCCGATTTTCCGTCTTTCGACCTCGACCCGCACACGCTCGGCACGGGCCGGCACTTCGACGGCCGGCGCCATCCGCCCGCGCTCGAATTCCTCCGGTGGCGCATGTTCCCGGTGTGCAGGCGAATAGAAAACCTTCATGCGCCCATTTGTAACACGATCGCGCCCGCCGCAATCGCGCCGGCGGCGAGCCAGCGCCGCAGCGTCATGCGCTCGCCCAGGAACGCCATCGCCAGCACGGTGCCGAACAGGACGCTGGTCTCGCGCAGCGCCGCGAGCTTGGCGGTGGCGCCGAAGCTGTAGGCCAGCATGGCCGAGCCATAGGTGACGATCGAAAGCGCCGCCACGCCGACGCCGAGCCGCCATTGCCGCCGCGCCTCGATCACCACCGCGCGGCCGCGGATACCCGGCGCGGTCAGCAGGACCGAGGCGCCATGGGCCACGAAAAACCACAGCACATACGTCAGCGGCTGCGCCACACTCCGCACGCCCGTCGCGTCGATCAGCGTGTAGCAGCCGATCGTTAACCCGGTGCCCAGGG
>DATEZM010000228.1:0-3798 GCA_035255625.1 Rhizomicrobium sp.
AGGCCGGGCAGAAAGGTCTCTGCCGCGATCAGCGTCTTGCCGCCGTCGATGATCACCATGCCGTTCGGAAAGCGCTGCTCGGCCGAGGCGATGGAGGCCTTGCCATCCGGCGTCACCTTCATGATCGGCGCCCGCGGTGGTCCTTCGGCGGTCCACAACGCGGCTGGCCCATGGTCCGCGACATACCGGTCCAGATCGAATCCGAAACAGCCGACAAAGGCATTGCCGTGGCGATCCACGATCATGTCATTGGCGTGGAATTTGGCCAGTCCGCCAAGGTCGGCATGCAGAACAACACGCCCGTCGGTCTCGCGGCGCATCACACGCTGGCGGGTCATCGCCACGAACAGAAGCCGGCCGTCCGGCAGCCAGCCCAGGCCGGACGGCTGGTCGTCGATCTCGAGTTCGATCCGGACGGCGCCGTCCGGTGCCACGCTCGAAATGCGATGGTGGTAGAAATCGGAATACCAGAAACGGCCGTCGCGCCAGCGCAGGCCCTCGCCGAATTTCAGCCCCCGGACGAATGGTTCTGCCTTCATTGCCACTTCCTTTTGGCCCAACGCTGGCGTCCGGTCGCGGGCGAGTCAACGCGCAACGGGAAAACCGGTGGTCATCAAAGCCTGATTCGGCAGGCCTTTGGTGGTCGCGTCGCAGCCGACTCTCGGCTTGGTGCGAAATATACCCAATTTATCGCACTTTCTTGTTGACGGCGCGTGCGTTGCGTCTCGGAAGTGCAGTAAAATCGGGCGTTCGTTTGATTCGCAACAAGGAGACTAATCAATGGCAATGGCTGGAACTGGCGCCCCGAAGGCCGCCAAGCCGAAGGTCGACACGGTGAGCACCCGCCAGCTTGGCGCCGCGCTGGCCGAGAAGCACGACATGTCCAACAAGGCCGCGCTCGGCATGATCGAGGACACGATCGGTCTGATCACCAAGCACCTCAAGAAGGGCGCCCGCATCCGTCTCAACGGTCTGGGCATTCTCGTCGTGCGCAAGCGCGCGGCCCGCATGGGTCGCAACCCGGCGACGGGCGAAGCGATCAAGATCAAGGCGTCGAAGAAGGTTGCTTTCCGCGCCTCGAAGGAGCTGAAGGAGTCGATCTGATCGATTTCTTCCGTTCGATAGGAACGAGCCGGGCCGACAGCGTCAGCCCGGCTTTTTCTTTTGACTCGATCTCGCGTAGCGTTCGCGCATGTCGGGGGCGGCCCATGTGTCGACGCGGTTCCGCGCGCTGGATGGCTGGCGCGGGGTCTGCGCCCTTCTGGTCGCGGCGCATCACATCGAAGCGCACAGCTTTCTCTATCGGCAGCCCCTGATCCGCAACGCCTGGCTGTTCGTCGATTTCTTCTTCGTGCTGTCGGGTTTCGTGATTGCGCACGCCTATGGCGAGGCGCTGGCGACGGCGCCGCAGGTCAGGACTTTCGCGCTTCGCCGCCTCGGCCGGTTGTGGCCGCTGCACGTAGCGGTGCTTGCCGCGCTGGTCGGTCTCGAGTTCGCACATCTCGTCATCGCGTATTGGCATCCGATCGCCGGTGAGCGCGCTGCCTTCACCGCCGATCGCTCGCCGATCGCGATTCTGACCAACCTGTTCCTGGTTCAGTCGCTCGGCCTGCACCCCTATGAGACCTGGAACGGGCCGGCCTGGTCGATTTCGACGGAGTTCTACACATATCTGGTCTTCGCACTGGTGTACCTCGCGGCGCGCGACCGCGCGCTGCGTACGGCGCTGTCGCTGCTGCTCGCGGTTGGTGGTGTCGCGGTTCTCGCGCACTTTTCGCGTTATGGCATGCGCGAGACCTACGGCTTGGGTTTCTTTCGCTGCCTCTATGGCTTCTTCGCCGGCGTCCTGACCTATGAGGTCTGGCGACGCGGCGTGATGAAACGGCTCTCGGGGTCCTTCGCCGAAGCCATCATCCTCGCCGCTGTTGTTGCCTTTATCGCCTTGGCGCCCGGTAACCGTGCCGTGGAATATCTTGCCACGCCGCTTTTCGCGCTCGCAGTTCTCGTGTTCGCCGCCGAACGCGGCATCCTCTCGCGTGCGCTGACAACAAGGCCGGCCGCCGCCCTCGGACGTTGGTCCTATTCCATTTACATGGTGCATACCTTGGTCATCGTATTGGCGTTCAACGCCACGCACGTAGCTGAGCTGGTGTTTCACCGTGCCCGGCTGGTTCATCTGGAGGATGGCAATGCGATCTTCGGACTTGGCGCTTGGAACAATCTCGCCATTCTTGCAATCCTCGCGGCTGTGGTGGCGCTCTCCGCTCTCACCTGGCGCGTCATCGAGCGGCCCGGTCAGCGTCTTTTCAACCGTTTCGCCGCGCCCTGAACGCCATTTTTTACTTCCTTGCCGCCGTGCCCGGCGCACGCTACTTAGCGCCCGGCTTCCCCCCGGAAAGGACTTCCCATGGCCCGCAAGAAAATCGCGCTGATCGGCGGCGGACAAATCGGCGGCACGCTTGCCCATCTCATCGGCCTGAAGGAACTCGGCGACGTCGTGATGTTCGACATCATGGAAGGTCTGCCGCAGGGCAAGACGCTCGACATCGCCCAGGCGGGGCCGGTCGAGGGCTTCGATGCGCGGTTCAAGGGCACCAACGACTATGCCGACATCAAGGGCGCCGATGTCGTCATCGTCACCGCCGGCGTGCCGCGCAAACCCGGCATGAGCCGCGACGACCTGCTCGGCATCAATCTGAAGGTCATGTCCGCCGTTGGCGACGGCATCAAGGCGAACGCGCCGGGCGCTTTCGTCGTGTGCATCACCAATCCGCTCGATGCGATGGTGTGGGCGCTGCGCCAGTTCTCGGGGCTACCGCACAACATGGTGGTCGGCATGGCCGGCGTGCTCGACAGCGCGCGCTTCCGCCATTTCCTCGCGGAGGAGATGAATGTCAGCGTCGAGGACGTCTCGGCCTTCGTGCTGGGTGGCCATGGCGACACCATGGTGCCGATGCCGCGTTTCTCCACGATTGCCGGCATCTCGCTGCCGGAGCTCGTCAAGATGGGCTGGATCAAGCAGGAGCGGCTCGACGCCATCACCCAACGCACCCGCGATGGCGGCGCCGAGATCGTCGGTCTGCTCAAGACTGGTTCAGCCTATTACGCGCCGGCGACCTCGGCGATCGCCATGGCGGAGAGCTATCTCAAGGACAAGAAGCGCGTGCTGCCCTGTGCCTCCTATGTGAACGGCCCCTATGGCATCAAGGATCTCTATGTCGGCGTGCCGGCGGTGATCGGCGAGAAGGGCATCGAGCGCATCGTGGAACTCGAGCTGACGCCGTCCGAGAAGGAAGAGCTTGCCAAATCCGCCGGCGCGGTGCGCGGCCTGATCGACGCCTGCAAGAAGCTCGATCCCAGGCTCGGCTGAACGGCAGGGACGCCGACGTGCTTCGCTCTCTCCTCGCCTGCGTCGCTGCGTTTGCGCTCACACCCGCCTGTTTTGCCGCGGCGCTCGCCACGCTGACCATCAAGGTCGAGAAGGTGAGCCCGCGCGGTGGCGATCTACGTGTCGCGCTCTACAATGAGCAGAACTATAGCGTCGACAATGCCGAACCGGTCACCGGCGCCATCGTGCCGGCACACACCGGCGAGACCATCGTCACGCTGCCGCCGGTCAAGCCGGGCTTCTACGCCGTCAAGATGTTTCAGGATTTCAACCGCAACGGCCAGTTCGATATGAACTGGATCGGCTGGCCGCTGGAGAAATACGGTTTCTCCAACGACGCGAGCCCGACCATCGAAGAGCCGTCCTTCGACGCGACCAAATTCGAATTGCGGCCCGGCGCGAACACGATC
>DATEZM010000229.1:0-5439 GCA_035255625.1 Rhizomicrobium sp.
GGTGAGCACCATCGTCCATTCCTCACCGCGATGGGTGTGCGTCGCCACCCCGGCGCCGGATGCGGCGCGGATCAGTCTCGCCCGCGTCTTGCCTTTGGTGGCGAGCGGAAAATAAGCGAGGCCGCCGGTGATGTACCGCCAGGGCAGCGCTTCGAAATCGGCGCCGACATAGGTCTGCAGTGCCGCCGGAACATCGCTGGCGAGCTTCGCGCCACGCACGATTGCCGCCGCCGGCTCATCGAGACGCGCGAGGACGGATTGATAAGCGTCGCGATCCAGTGCCACCGGCGCGACTTGCGCCAGCAGGGCGCCGCCTGCCGCTTCGGCACCGGCCACCGTCGTGCGGCATTGCGGGCAGAGCGCGAGATGCGAAGCGACCAGCAGCGACACCGCTTCATCCGCCGCGCCCGACGCATAGGAGAGCAGCAACTCGTCGCCGGGATGATGCGTGATACTCATGCTCCGTCTCCAAGTGCCAGGCGCAACCGCGCCATGGCGAGGCGAATCCGGGACTTTACCGTGCCCAATGGCAGGCCGAGCTCGGATGCAATCAGGCTATGCGGCTTTTCGGCGAGAAAGGATAGTTCGATGATTTCCGACTGTTCGCGGGGGAGGCCAGCGAGCGCGACGCGCAGCCTGTCTGCCGCCTTGGCGCGGTCCATCGTCTCGTCGGCGCCCTCCTCGGCCTGCGGTTGCAATGCCGGATCGTTGGGATCGAGTTCTGGCCGGCGCTCGCGCCGGATGGCATCGATCCGCAGATTGCGGGCGATAGTGAAGATCCAGGTCGAGGCCGATGCTTTGGCGGGATCGAATAGTGCCGCCTTGCGCCACACCGCCAGCATCGCTTCCTGCGCCAAGTCCTCCGCCACGGCGCTGTCGGCACCCAGCCGCATCAGATAGCCCTTCACCCGCGGCGCAAAGTGGTCGAACAGGGACTGAAACGCGGCCCGGTCGCGGCTGGCGGCAACCGCCACGACCAACGCATTGAGTCGCGCGGCATCGGGTGCCTCCATCAGCCTCACCGAGCGGGCCGGACGCGGGGCGCGCGGCCGCGACGCCCGAGCAGGGCGGACGATCCAAGGACCGGGCAAGGTCGAGGCATGCGCCATCATAGCCGGATTTACGATGGCAGGCCGCAGGCGGATCAGTGGCCTGATCCGCGGGCACATCGTCCCCGTATACAGCGCATGATGGCGAGCGCGATCTATGAGGGCTGGGTGATGCACCGCCGGCTGACACCACGCCGGCACGCCTTCAAGTACCGCGTGTTCTCATTGCTGCTCGATCTCGACGAGCTGGAAGGGTTGAGCCGCAGTTTGCACCTGTTCGGCTGGAATCGGGCGGCCATCGCCAGTTTCCAGGATCGCGACCATGGCGATGGCGGGAGCCTGCGCAACTGGCTCGACCGGCAGCTGGCCGCCGCTGGCATCGTCGCCGATGGGCCGAGGCGCGTGCTCTGTTACCCGCGGCTGTTCGGCTACGTGTTCAATCCGCTGACCCTGTGGTTCTGCCACCGCGCCGATGGCGCGCTCGCAGCGGTCATCTACGAGGTGCACAATACTTATGGCGAGCGCCACACTTATGTGCTCCGCGCCGGCAACGATGACAGCATTGTCCGGCAAGCGTGCAACAAAGCGTTCTACGTCTCGCCGTTTCTGTCGATGGACTGCCGCTACCATTTCAAGATCCGCCCGCCGGGCGAAGACGTTCTGATCGCGATCAACGAGGAAGAAGTCGGGCGGCCGATCCTCACGGCAACGTTTCACGGCAAGCGCAAGGCGCTGACCGACGCCAATCTGCTGCGCATGCTGCTGCGCCATCCACTGATGACGCTGAAGGTCGTGGCCGCGATCCACGTCGAGGCGGTGCGGCTGATGTGGAAAGGCGTCGCCCGCCATCCGCACATTTCGCCTGCGACAATAACGGCTCAAGGCCGCACGGATTGATTCGAACCTCGGGCGCTTGTAGAGCCTTGGGTATCGATATTTCTCCCGGAAAAATACCCAATGAGCATCAAGGGCAAAGCCTATGTCATGGGCGCATTCGAGCATCCGACGCGTGAGGCGATCGGTATCTCGACGCCGCAACTCCACATGCAGTGCACGCGTGGCGCGCTTGAAGACGCGGGCCTGACCAAGGACGACATTGACGGCTATTTCTGCGCCGGCGACGCGCCAGGCTTCGGCGCCATGTCGATGGCGGATTATCTGGGCCTGCGCAAGCTGCGCCACATGGATTCGACGGAGACCGGCGGCTCTTCCTACATCCTGCATGTCGGGCACGCGGCCGAGGCGATCGCCGCGGGCAAATGCTCGGTGGCGCTGGTGACGCTGGCAGGCAAGCCGCGCACCAGCCAGGGCGGCGGCGGGCCGCGCGGCGGCGGCTTCGCGGCGGCGCCAGAAGCAGCGTTCGAGATGCCCTATGGCGGCACGACACACAATCAGTACGCGATGTGCGCGACGCGCCACATGCACGAATTCGGCACGACCAGCGAACAGCTGGCCTGGATCAAAGTCGCGGCATCACATCACGCGCAATGGAATCCGCACGCGTTCCTGAAAGAGGTCGTGACCGTCGAGGAGGTGCTCGCCTCACCGATGATCGCGACGCCCTTGCACCGCATGGATTGCTGCGTCGTCACTGATGGTGGTGGCGCACTGATCGTGACGAGTCCCGAGGTAGCCAAGCGGCTCAAGCGTCCAAAGGTCAAAGTGATCGGCGCAGGCGAAGCGCCGAAGGGCACCTATGGCGGCAAGGTCGATCTCACCTATTCGGGCGCGGCATGGAGCGGACCAAAGGCCTTCGCGGAAGCCGGCGTCACGCCGAAAGATATCAAATATGCATCGATCTATGACAGCTTCACGATCACCGTGCTGATGCAGATCGAGGATCTCGGCTTTTGCGCGAAGGGTCAGGGTGGCAAGTTCGTTTCCGACGGCAATCTGATCTCCGGCGTCGGCAAGCTGCCCTTCAACACCGATGGTGGCGGATTGTGCAACAACCATCCGACCAATCGCGGCGGGATCACCAAGGTGATCGAGGCGGTGCGGCAGCTGCGCGGCGAGGCGCATCCCAAGGTGCAGGTCGCCAATTGCGATCTCGCGATCGCGCATGGCACAGGTGGCTCGCTCGGCACGCGCCATGGCGCCGCCACGCTGATCATGGAACGGGAGTAAGGCAATGTCGGAACAGGGTGAAAAGAAGGCTCCCGCCGTTCGCAGAATCTTCCCGCCGGCGGTGAACGAGGAGACCGAGAAATTCTGGAAGGCCGCGGAAGCGGGCAAGCTGCTTTATGGCTACTGCCTTGCCTGCAACGAGCCTCATTATTTTCCGCGCAGCTTCTGCCCGTTCTGCTTCTCCGAACGCGTCGAGTGGCGCGAGGCGAGCGGCACGGCGACAGTCTATTCCTATTCGATCATGTACCGCTCGCCGACCGGGCCCTACACCATCGCCTATGTCGAGCTGGCCGAGGGGCCGCGCGTCCTGACCAATCTGGTCGACTGCGATTTCAAGAAGATCGCGATCGACGCGCCGGCGAAGCTGGTGTGGAAGCCGTCCGAAGGCGGCGCGCCGGTGCCGTTCTTCACACTGGGTTGACCAGATGAAGATATTGGCAGCCCTCCTCGTCCTCGGCGCCGTCGTCACGTTGGGCTACTGGGCGAATTACTTCATCGCAGGCGATGTGCGCGTGCTGCCGGATTATTGGTACAGCGCCTTCGAGGATGCTTTCCCCATCGCCGACGGGTGGATGGCGCTTTGCATGCTGGCAGCCGGGATCGGACTGTGGCGCGGCAGCCGCGCCGGCACCCTGGCCGGGCTGATGGCCGGAAGCGCGCTGATCTATCTCGTGGCGATGGACATCACCTTCAACGTCGAGCACGGGCTTTACGCGCTGCTGCCGAAGTCCGGCGCGATGCTCACTGAGACATGGATCAATAGTTCCTCACTCGGGTTGGGCATTGCCACACTGATCATGAGCTGGCGCGCGGCAACGCGTTCTTCGAGCGGCTGATCGAAAATTCGAGACCCGACGCGATGACGGCGTCGAAGACCGGCCACAGATTTGGAACGACGCGCAGCTCGATCCCCGCTTGGACGTGCAGTTCGAGAAGGTCGCCGGCCGGCTCGACCGATAGCGGCGAAACCGTCTCCTCTGTCGCCCAATATCCGGCTTCCGACACCATGGGAATAGTGAATGGCTTGGGATCGAAGCGATAGACATAGACCTTACAAGCGCGCACGCGCTCGAGCCAGCCACTCTCGATCGCGTGCATGCGCGTGCCCTGACCGAGCAGTGCACGACCGGCGTCACTCATCGGCCTGCCGATGCTCCAGCAGCAGGCACGCGGACAGTCGCGCGGAAACCAGAATCCCGGCGCATGTTCCTCGTCGACCGTCCACACCAGCGGCTTGTGATGCGGCGAACTGGCGGGCACATGCGGCCGGAAGACAGTGATGTTCGGGTCTTCGGAGAAATGAAGAAGCGCGCGCATGTCGTTAGAACAGCTCCTGCTGACCGTTCGGCTTTGGTGGTGGCGCAGGTTTGCCGGCTTTTTCCATATCCATCGGAATATTCGATGGTTCGAGGATCGCGTTCAACTCTTCAACCGTCGCCGGTTCCTCGCCCAGCCACTTCGCCCAGTCCGCGTCGTCGATCACCGCCGGCATCCGGTCCGTGATGGTCGCGATCAAAGGATTGGGCGGCGTCGTCACCATCGCGAAGGTCTCGAGCGGCACAGGGCCAGGTCCGCTCCAGCGTTCCCAGATCACCGCGATGGCGAGGCGCGCGCGCTCGCGAGGCGTGATGACATACCGCTCGGTCTTCTTCGGCGTTATCTCTTTGCCCTCATTGAACGAGTCGACGATCACCAATCCGCGGCGTTTCAGGAACGCATCGCGGAATGTTGGTTTGATGTCGAGGGTCTCGGCGCGGGCATGGATGAATTTGGTGCCGAACCGGGCCTGATCCGGTGCGTCGGCGGGCACAAAACCCCAGCGCATGCGCACGGTCTCGCGCTGGCCCTCGCTGCCGAGCCGCAGCACGCTGGCGAAGCGCATCGGCGTGACGGTGTCGGACGGGAACGCTGAGAGCGCTCGCTCATCTTCTTCGTCGTTGATCGCCTGGGTGAACTTTCCGCACATTTGCTTCGAGGACCGGAATCATCCTTCCCTTAACACATGGTGAGCCGGAAGGAATGGGACAAGCTGGCGAGCGCCTTCGAACGCGAAGTCTGTGACATCACGCGCGAGACGAAATCGGACCTCATCGCGCGGATCATGCGCATGCTTTCCCTGTCAAAGGATAAGTCCGTGCTCGTCGATCTCGGCTGCGGTCTCGGCACCTTCATCGCGCGCTATGGCGGACTGTTCCGTCACAGCTACGGCGTCGAACACGCGCCGCGCATCATGGCGCGGGCGAAAAAGGCGCTGGCGGGCCGC
>DATEZM010000230.1:0-3197 GCA_035255625.1 Rhizomicrobium sp.
TCTCGCTTATTTCCAGGGCCCGCTCACGGCATGGGATTGCGCCAATCAGAAGGAGTTGCGTCATCTCATCCCGGAAAACCGTCTTCGCGTCTATGAAAGCCGCAAGGTGATCGAGACGCTGGCCGACACCGGCTCGGTGCTGGAACTTCGCCCGCACTTCGCACCGGGCATGATCACAGCATTGGTGCGAATCGAAGGCGCGCCGTTCGGCCTCATCGCCAACAATCCGATGCATATCGCCGGCGCGATCGACGCGCCTTGCGCCGACAAGGCGGCGCGCTTCCTGCAGCTTTGCGATGCGTTCGGATTGCCGATCCTGTCGCTCTGCGACACACCGGGTTTCATGGTTGGGCCGGAAGCCGAGAAGACATCGCTGGTGCGCCGCGTGTCGCGCATGTTCGTGGTCGGCGGCGCGCTGAGCGTGCCGATCTTCACCATCGTGCTGCGCAAAGGTTACGGCCTGGGCGCCCAGGCGATGGCGGGCGGCAGTTTCCATGCGCCGTTCTTCATCGTCTCCTGGCCGACCGGCGAGTTCGGCGGCATGGGCCTCGAAGGCGCCGCCCGTCTCGGCTACCGCAAGGAGCTCGAGGCCGAACCGACCGAGGAAGCGCGCGAGGCGCTGTTCAAGAAGCTGGTGGCGCAGTCCTACGCGCGCGGCAAGGCGATCAACATGGCGGCTTATCTGGAGATCGACGACGTGATCGACCCCGCCGACACACGCCGCTGGATCATGCGCGGCCACAAAAGCCTGCCGCCCTGGGACCCGAGCAAGCGGCGGATGTTTGTGGATACGTGGTGACGGTGAAAGTCGCGAATCCGGAAAACAATGATCAATTGGTTGCGGTTTGGACCAGTCGCGCTCTAGATGTTGCGCGCCTTCAACCCGCCAGCCGCTGCACCACGGCCCTGCGTTTGACGAACATGCCGGGCGCGTCCTCGAACGGTGTGAAGACGTCCGACAATCCGCGCACCGACTCCGCATGCCCGAGCATCAGCGCGCCGTCGGGCATCAGGATCTCTGCCATCTTGTCGAGGACGGAGACCTTGGTCTTCTGGTCGAAATAGATCAGCACGTTGCGGCAGAACACGGCGTCGAGATCGTCGAGCCAGCCGAAGGAATCGAGCAGGTTGAACTGGCGGAACGACACCATGCGCCGCAGGTTCTCGTGGATGCGCCAGCTGCCGCCTTCCTGCGTGAAATGCGCCACCAGCCGGCGGATGGCGAGGCCGCGCTGGACCTCGAAATGGCTGTACAGGCCGCCCTCGGCGCGCGCGATTGCTTCACCGCTGAAATCGGTGGCGATCAGGTCGATGCTCCAACCCTTGGCCGGCAGCTTGGCATCGTCGAGCAGCATGGCGACGGAATAGGGCTCCTGGCCGGCGGCGCAAGCGGCGCACCAGATGCGCAGCCGCTTGGTCGACGCACGCGCCTCGATCAGCCGTGGCAGCACGATATCGTGGAACTGTTCGAACGCGGCCTTGTCGCGGAAGAACGAGGATTCGTTGGTGGTCAGCGCCTCGGCGACCGCGCGCGCCAGCGTCTCGCGCCCATGGCGGAGTTCGGCGATGAGAGCCTCGACGCTGCGGAATCCGAAGCGGCGCTGCACGGGCGCGAGCTGCCCGGCAATGAATTTCATCTTGTGCGGTGGCAGGATGATCCCCGATCGCCGGCGCACGTTCTGCGCGAGGAATTTGAAGTCGTCGTCGGTCATCGCGCCGTCTACATCAGGCCAACTTCGGCAAGCTTGGCCTCGATGACGCCGCGGTCGAACGGCTTCATGATGTATTCGTTGGCGCCGGCGCCCAGCGCTTCGGTGATATGGGCGATGTCGTTCTCGGTGGTGCAGAGCACCACGATAGGATGAGTGCCATCGCGCTCGCGCCGCAGCGTCTTGAGGAATTCGATGCCGCTCATATTCGGCATGTTCCAGTCGAGCAGGATCAGCTCCGGCATCCGGGTGCGGCAGGCGGTGAGCGCGGCCAGACCGTCTTCGGCCTCGTCCGTCTCGAATTGCAGATCGCTCAGTATTCGGCACGCGACCTTGCGGATCACGCGGCTGTCGTCGACGACAAGGCAGCTTCTCATGGCCGGAAACGTCCAAGGCGGCCGCCGGTACGCGGTGGCCCACATTCACTTTCGAATGAAAGAATAGGCGTAGAACGTAAAGGGCGGCTTAAAGGGTTAACCGGCGGCCAACTCGACCGCACCCTCCCGCGCCGTCAGCGTTAACCCGGCATTCAGCTCGCGCGACAGCTTGTGGGTGAGAAAAGGTTGAATGCCGCGGGCATCGAGATGGGTTTCCTCGCCGCGCATCGCATTGGCGACATCGTCGAGCACCCTTGCATAGGGGCTGGTGGCCACGATGCGGAAGGCCGGCGCCTTGGGATCGGCGCTGACGCTGACGTCCAAGAGCCCGCCGCGCGGCAGGCAATCGGCGCCCAGAAGCGTCGCGTTCATCAGCAGTTTCGCCCAGTTCTTGGGCCAATTGATTGCGCCGGCCTGCCAGGTGAGCTGCACCTTGCCGCCTTCGAGCAGGCCGGTGATCAGCCGCCCGACTTCGCCGACATCGAGCTCGGCCCCGGCCGAACCTGCCGCGCCGAAGGCGATGCGCATGAATTGCAGCCGGGCCAGCGCCTGCAGCGCGCTGGAGGTTACGATCTTCAGCGCATCGGCGCGCATCGCCGCGTCGCGCTCGTCCTCCATGACCTCGAGCCCGTTGACGACCGCGCCCAGCGGGCCGACCAGATCGTGGCACACCCGGCTGACCAGGAAGGCTGCGAATTCGATGTCGTCCAGCATGGAAGGGCGCTCGCGGTCGAAAAGGTTATCGGATAGTAACCATGCGGACCGCTTCTTAAGGAAGGTTTAAGAACCCGCCAAGGGCCGGAAGGCGACATCCGCGATGGCGTGATCGGCGGCCTTGGTTACGACGGCATCGGCGGCGTCGCGGTCTTTGACGATGTATTCGCGCAGGTTCGGCAGGTTGATGCCCTCCCATACCCGCTTGGCGAAGTCGCGGCGCTGGGCATCGTCCCAGTCGCGGAAGCGGTGATAGAACGAGGCGGGATCGTCGCGCCCCGCCACCATCAGCGGCACGAGCCGCGCCGTGAACCAGGCCTCGATCGCGGCTTCCGGCGCATCGAGATAGATCAGAAGATCGATCAGCCGATCCTGGGAGCGCCGGTCGACCTGCGCC
>DATEZM010000231.1:0-4391 GCA_035255625.1 Rhizomicrobium sp.
CGAAATAGGCCACTCGAATTTGAAACTAGGCCACTCAAGACTCGCTCCGAAGGACATAGACGACGCTGGTAGCCAAGGCCGCAAAAGCTGTTAGCAATCCGAACGCCCGCGCATCCCAAACGTCCATCCCGAGTGTGGCCAAACCCCACCGAACAACCGCGTATGCACACCATAGCGCCAGCGTTGTGTAGAACCCACCGAGCCACCGCATTGTTGTTCTCCCCGCACTGGTTACATCAAAGGGCTTGCAGTTTCGGAATCTAGGCGCGATGGATCGCCCTTATGAGTCATCGGCCACAGCCACGCTTAAAAGCGTTCAAACTTGGCGTGCATCTTATTTGGGTAGCTGCCAACCCATTTGCTTCGCGACTTCCCCGATACGTCGATACAGATCAAGAGCAACTCTCGCGTCCATTACCAATGCCAGAGTGGTGGCCGTTGGAACCGGGCTCGGGGTTGTCACTGGATGCAGAAGAGATTGCACTGATGCGGTTAGCGTCACCACGGGCGGGTGAGCATCCTCGTACCGAGCCGTGAAATGGACAACGTCCTCAACAATGAGGTGATCGCCTTCCGACAGCTTTACGGGTGTAGCCATTGATTGCCCCTCCACAGACAGGGGAACAGGCTATCACGCCCCGCCGTCGATTACCGTGAAACGGCCTACTTTCCGACCGGCTGGAGTGGGTGGGACAACACCGTCAAGCGCGGCCTCAACAATCTCTGAGATAGTCCAGACATGATCCGTGACACCAAGCTGCATCGCCGGTGTGACGCGCAGGGCTTCATGCACGCGGCACAGATTGTAATGCGCGACGTACAAGGCGACCGCTGCACAGTGATTGAGATAGGTCTTGCTGAAACCATTGGTGAGCCGCGTGAACCGGCGTTGCGACATGCGCAGCGTGAGGTTCTGGCGCTCGACATAGGATGTGCTGATGTGCGACGGCGTGCCGTGTACGGCGTTGTACTTTACCGATACTACCTGACCCGGCGAATAACGGCGCGCTGCTTCCGGCGAACCATTTACTGCATAGTGCTTTTCGACCACGCCGTGCGCGACGTTCTCACCAAAGGCATGAGCGATGCACCACGGATAGGCGTTGAAGCCGTCCGTTGAAATTTCCGGCGAGCCGATGACGCGGGCGCGAAGATCATCGGCGAAAGCTTGCGTGTTCTCGCTGGTGCGCTTCCCGGTGCGATAAGTGATGATCGCCTTGGCGCTGTCGGCAAGCGCGATGAATGTGTACTGGTCGCCGACCATATCGCCGTCTTCCGGCTTCACTTGCCTTTGCTTCTTACCGACGAACGTCCAGATTTCGTCAAGCTCGATCCGGTTGACGCGGAGATCGCGCATCATGGCGCTGTGGAGTTTCAAGCATCCCTCGCCCACTCGGACGCCAAGGGAGAGGATGGTTCCGCGATTGACGCCCGTAAGGCGCTCTGTGGCGCGGACGCTGACACCCTCAACGAGCGCCGCTATCGCTGCCACCTGCTTTTCGCGAGACAACACGTTCATTGCCATTCCCCTCAAAACTGGCTCCCCGGCTGGGTGTCGATCCCAAGTCTTCCGGCTGTAAGTCGTCTGTCCTACCGTTAGACGACCGGGGAGTAATCTCATTTCCAGTTGTTAGATATCATATATGGGAACAACCCGGGGCTAGTCAAGAGGAAAGATATCGAATATGATAATTTAATCTTCGGAGTGATATTGCATGGCAGCAAAGACCAAAGGGCCTACATGGGAGGAACGTGCAGCCAGGTTCCTCAAGGCCGAACTCAAGCGAGCGGACGTAACCTACGAAGAACTCGCGGCACGTCTGAAAAAGCACGACATGGCCGAGACTAAGGCGTCCATAGCCAACAAGCTGGCGCGCGGTACTTTCCCCGCAACGTTCCTGCTTGCTTCCCTAGCCGCGCTAGAGCGTCCGGGCTTATCCTTGGAGGATGTTTAGGGCGGGGGTCATCCTAGTTGCGGCGATGCTTTTGATCGCGGCTACCCCGATTCAGTCAACGCCAGTCAGCGATCCAAGGCCAAAAAATAGTCACCCCACAAATCAGGAGGCCACTGGCGACAACCAAGAGGCCGGTAACAGGGCGAGCGCGGGCGCGGCTGTGATAAACGAGCCAACCTATTATTTGCAGCCCGCACCCAAGCCCGAAAATGACGAGCCCTTTTATAAGCAATGGGATTTCTGGGTCGCCAGTGCCACCCTTGCTTTGGTAGCCGCGACTCTTGCTCTCGCCGTCCCCGCGTGGCTTGGATTGAACGATGCAAGGGACGCTCATCAAAGGGAATTGCGGGCCTACGTTTGGCTTCGCGGCAAAGCAATTCACGACATGGAGGTGGGTAGAACTCCCAGAGTCGAGATCGAAATAAGAAACTCTGGCCGCACCCCCGCGTACAATATGAACGTTAGAGCCGGAGCAATCGTTTATCCATTCCCCCTTCCTCCTGACACTCCATTTCCACCCATTGGCGCAGGAGGAAGTAACAGTCGCATTGTTCTTCACCCCGGCGCTGAGCCGCCGTTCATTGCCTATGCTCTGTGGAGTGGCACAGCGCCACTTGACCCCGTTCAACGGAACCATCTCGTAAGCGGCGCTGCGGTTCGGCTCTTCGTATTTGCCTCGATTGAGTACCAAGATGCTTTCGGGGAGGACAGGGAAACTAAAGCGTGCTTCGCGGTTCAAATGACACCAGCTCAATCGGCAGCGGGGACGACCTTCTCTGTCGCCTTCAATTGGGCCGACCAACACAACACAGCAACATAACGCGGCCACTGCCGCTCGCAGCCACACGGGCCTAACTCACCTTAGCCTCCGCTCTGACGTTTGGTGCCTTGCACATGGCGCAAGGGCTGAGTGGCCGAAATAGGCCATCGAGGGGCAAAACAGGCCAGTACCCACCCCTTGAACCGAGTCGGTCTAGGCACCAAATGCCCCATATCCCCACAAGTGTGAGCAGATGACAACGGAACCGGAAACGGAGCGCCGCGTGTACCCGCGCGAGAACTCCAAACATTGGATCGGCGTCAGCGCCGAGGACATTCCAGCAGGATGGATAGACGACATGGTCAAACGACTCTTCGATGAACTCAACCGACAGATGATCCGCGCCGAAAAAGCGAGCAGCCAGGAATCCGACAAGAAGGACCACAATGGCAAATTCCAGGATGATCCCGACGCGCGCGAAAAGAACGGGCGCATTCTTGCCCGTCTGCAGACCCAACTCGAACGCCTGACCGCCATGGAGATGGACCGTGCCTCTTTGCGCGCCACCAAAAGCACTCGCACCCCCACCGAAACCAGAGCAGCCATACGACGCAAGGTTCTGGCAGCAATTGACGCCGGAAGAATTCGCAACGGCGATGGAGAGTCTCGATGAAGACGCGCTCGACTATGTCGCCAGCGACTGGATCATCAACGCCCGCGACGACCAGCTCGCGCCCCGCGGCCCCTGGCGCATCTGGCTGTTCCTCGGTGGACGCGGCGCCGGAAAAACGCGTGCGGGCGCCGAATGGATCGCGCAAGGCGTATCCGAACGCTCCATGCAACGCATCGGCCTCATCGGCGCCACCTTCAACGACGCGCGGGCGGTCATGATCGAGGGCGTCTCCGGTCTCAAAGCCGCCAGTCCGTCCGCGGAATTCGCGCCGTCGCTGCATCGCGTGACATGGCCGTCGGGCGCGCAAGCCACCGTGCTCAGCGCCGACGAGCCCGACGGCATCCGCGGCCACCAATTTGACGCGATCTGGGCTGACGAATTTGCGAAATGGGAGAACCCGCAAGCCGCGCTCGACATGGCGCTGATGAGCCTGCGCATCGGCGCCCATCCGCGCCTCGCCATCACCACCACGCCGCGCAACATCGCGCCGCTCTGGGATCTGCTGACGTCGTCCGACGTCGTCGTGACCAGGGCGCGGACCGCCGACAACCGCGCCAATCTCGCGCCCGGCTTTCTGGAGACGATGAAGCGGCGCTATGCCGGCTCGCGGCTCGGCCGCCAGGAACTCGATGCCGAGATCATCGAGGACAATGACGCCGCCCTGTGGCGCCGCGCCTGGATCGACGATACGCGCGTGCGCGTTGCGCCGCAGCTTGCCCGCATCGTCGTCGCCGTCGATCCGCCGGCCAGCGCGGGTGGAGATGCCTGTGGGATTGTGGTCGCGGGCCGAGTCGAGAATGACGGCGACGCTTATATCCTCGCAGACCTGTCATCCGACGGTCTCACGCCCGGCCAATGGTCGGCGCGCGTCGCCGATGCTTTCGCGCACTACGAAGCCGATCTCGTCATCGCCGAGGCGAACCAGGGCGGCGACATGGTGCGCGCCGTGCTCACCGAGCAGCTGCCGCATCTGCCGCTGACGCTGGTGCATGCGACGCGGGCC
>DATEZM010000232.1:0-7416 GCA_035255625.1 Rhizomicrobium sp.
CGCTCTGGACGCCGTCGACCAGCCGGTGTGGGCGCACGCCGTCCAGATGGCCGCCGTCGACGAAGTGCATGCAGCCGTTTTGCGCATCGACATCTTGCAGCGGAATCCAGCAGGTGATGCCGCGGTCCCACAGATTGCGTCCCCAATAGCCCTCATCCTGGTGCCAATAGGTGGGAACGCTCTTGCCCGGTGGCTTGGCGAGATACTGGTCGTACCAGAAGCTCATCGTCTTGCCGATCAGCGCCGAGCCGAACGGCACCAGCCATTGACGGTAGTGTGCGTCGCGGATCTCCTTCCAGACGAAAGACGGCGACGACTGAAGGATCCGGAACGACCTCTTGTCCTTGGACTCGGCCGAATCCCAGGCCCAGTCATTGGCGAGACGTTCCTTGTCCTGCATGACTTTTTCGCACTGCAATTCGAGTTCGTCGAGATCGGCCTGCGGGATCGCGTCCTCCACGACCAAAAAGCCGTGCGTGCGAAAGAATTCGATCTGTCGGTCGGTCGGTGCCGGGTAGGTCACGGTGATCGCTCGGTTGGCGCGCCAGCCTAGCACAGGATCGGCCGCTGCAACCTTGTCAACGCGGAAAGCGGCGGTCTATGACTCGGCCCGTTCGCCGGGAGATCGCCTTGTCAGAGCAGCAAGAACCGGCGCCGACGATCTTCATTGCCGGCAGCATCGTCATGGACATCGCGGCGGTGACGGCGCGGCTTCCCAAGCCAGGCGAAACCGTGCTCGGCGAACGCATCGTCTTTTCGCCGGGCGGTAAGGGCGCGAACCAGGCGGTCGCGGCGGCACGACTGGGCGCCCGCGTCTCGCTGATCGGTCGCGTCGGCGAGGATCCGTTCGGTCGCGAATTGCGCGCATTTCTGGCGACGGAGGGTGTCGATATTGCCCGGGTCGGCGTGTCAGCCACGCTTCAGACGGGCGCCGCGATCATCGCTGTAGCCGACACGCAAAACGCGATTGTCATCGCACCTGGCGCGAACAGCGAAGTGCGGCCGCGAGACTTCGAGACCGCTGCGATCGATGCGCGAAGCATCCTGGTCAGCCAGCTCGAAATCCCGATCGCGACGGTGACAGCATTCTCCAAGGCCGGCCGTGAGGCGGGCGCCACGACAATCCTCAATCTAGCGCCAGTCGTCCCATTCGATCGCAGCCTGTTGGATTTCGCCGACATCATCGTACTGAACGAAATCGAAATCGGCGCGATGGACGGCCGGGAATTCAAGCACACGGATACGGTTTCGAAGTTTATCGAAGCGGCGCGACGTCTTCAGCGCGCACCGGCACAGGTAGTCTGCGTAACGCTCGGCGCACGCGGCGCCATCGCGGTCGGCGACTTCGACCCCATCGTCATCCCCGGCCACGCCGTGCGGGCCATCGATACGACCGGCGCCGGCGATTGTTTTATCGGCGTGCTAGCAGCACGACTGGCGGTGGGCGACGTCGTTGCGCAAGCGTTGGTTTATGCCAACCGCGCTGCGGCTCTCAGCGTGCAACGCGCCGGAACCGGGCCGTCCATGCCCACGGCCCGCGAAGTTGAGGACGCCCATCGCCCGATTTCCCACAGTGGCACCAAGCCGGCGGCGCAATAGCAAGCCGGAGAGATCGGGATGCAAGCAGCCCAGATCCAATATCCAGCCGGAGAGCGGTCGAAGTCGTTCGATCGCCCCAGCGGCTCTCGGACGGACTTGTAGGTTGCAGCCGGATTTCTCCCGCTTACAAATGCCCGGAAATCACTCAATATCTTAGGTAGTCGTTAAGCCATGGATGGAACGATTGGGTTCGTTCCAGAGTTGACGACAATGGGCCAGAAGACATTCGGTCGTCGCGCAACCGGTTTGGCGCAGACCCAACACTATCCGAGAACAACCGCTGTGCTCGATAGAAGTACCGCGCAGGTTTGGACCGCCGAACCATCTTCGCCGGTACTACCTCCCGCGACCTCTGCGGCGTCACAATCGGTCGACGACGAGTTGCGCGAATGGAAGCGCGAAAGGCGACTCAAGCGTGGGTTCGTTGTTCCATGGGGACCGCTCTCTCTCATGGCGTCATTGTGTTTTGGCGTTGCGTCATTCGTCCTTCCCGACACCGTCAATGATTCCGTTGGCTGGCTGCTCGATGCCTTATCGGTCGCAAGTATGGCGGCGTGGCTTGTTCGGCGGTACCAACGCAAGCGGCCACTTGCCGAACCGTCGTCAAGCCCATCCTGACCGTCCAAGTGCGCTAAACCGGCAAATTGTTCGTTCAACCCATGTTCGATCGCGCGACCGGATTGCCATAAATTGGTCCGACCCAGGAACGATCCAATCCAAATGGCCCCGACGAATCAAATTGCTCGTCGTGAAAAGCAGAAATGAGAAAGAGAGAACTTATTGTCGTTTTTTGACATCGAGACGACAAGGCAGACGACTATCAAGAATATGCTGCCTCATGTTCAGCGGCGTTCTTGGTTGAACTTCTCAAGCAACTTTGGCAACGCGAGTAAGAATCCTCTGGACTTGCCCGAATTGCGTAAAACCGGGCGCGACTCTCAGAGCCCGTCGGAAATCCTCCCAGCCACCCTCAGAAGTCAGCCCAATCCCCTACCCGTCCGGCCGCAGGACATGCTGCCCATACGGCCGCGCTCGACCGACGTGCAAGTTTGGTCAGATGCAATTATTGCAAAGGACGTTGCCCGACCCAGAAATAGATTGGATAAGCCGCGAGCGTCGCACCCGCGCAAATATTTTGGACGGTCAAATTGCGAGAAATCAAAGCGACAAATGCAATGACCATCATGGGAACAATAATGGCGTTTTGAGCGCTCTGCTCGGGAACGTCGTAGAAATATCCGTAGATCGCGCCATAGGCCAACCCTACCAACCCCAGAGCGAGGTACACGGTTATGTATTGCCGCCCGTGAGCGCGATGAAATTCTCCAAGGTCGAGTTCACCTTCCTTCGGGACCTCGGGGCAGACGAGCCCCGTGTAAACGTAAACCAAAATTCCAGCGACCAATGTGAACGCGACGAAGCCGACGTCCCAGCTCTTCATCAGGCGGAAGTCCCAAAACGCCAGCCACCAGATCGTCACCTGGAGCAGGGAGACTATCATCCATGCGGTGTGCGCGAACGAAAGCCGCGCTCTTGATCCAGCGCGGAAGATTGCGATGCCGCAAGAAAGGAGATGTGCAATCGCCAGGGCGAAGACGAACGAGATCAATGACATCACGTGTTCGAAAGCGCTCATGGAACTACACCGATGTTCAAGATTTAGTGCTGCGATTTGCGAACGGTCACGTCGATTTTCGCGATGTCACTAAGGTGAGGTGCGCCGTTCTCGCCGCCGATGCCGCCACCTGACAGCTCGGCGTCTTCAACCACCACATCTTCGCGATGGCCGTCGGCGTAGGTGATGTCACCGCGCAACGCATCTGCGGGCCCCCAAATCGCGACATGCGCGATGCGGTTCCATTTGATTCCGAGATGCGCGCCGCCGAACAGAGCTGGGAGGCCGTCATTGCCGTATTGGTGTCCGACCCCGTACCTGTCCAACTTCGGGCTCGAAACTTCCGTCTGCGGGTTGGCGAGCGTGACACTGCTTCCGTCGCGCTTCGTGATGCGAAGGGTAATGCCTGTTACGTCGTCGTTGACGGTGGAATCCTTCGCCCAGTTCCAGCGTTCGTCGGCCACCATTCTGAGCTTCGCAATGTCGCGGATCGGCGCGATGAGATACCCGCGCGCTGTACGGCCTTCGATGCCAAGGTCCGTTGTGTCGGGAAGTGCGCGCTGTTCGGTATGGCCGTCCTTGTAGCGGACGGTCGCCGCCACGTTCAGCGGTGTGCCACTACAGTCGTTGGTGTGGGCGCCGATATCGCCGAGCCCCTTGCCAAAGGCGATGGTATCGAGCTCGCCCCATTTCAGTTCGTCGTCGGGCGTCGTTTCCTGGGTCGGATCAACGCCTCTGCGAACGGCGCGCAGACCGTCGTCGTCCGCATCGCCGTCGGACTTGTACAAACCGTCACCGCACACCGCCAGATATCTTGCGCCCGGTTCGATTACGACGAAGATCGTGCCGTCACGCATCGTGATTTCGGCAACCGAGCGGGGCGCCGGCTCAAAGCACCCTGCCGTCAGCAGTGATGCAAACATCACGCATGCCACCCGCCCCGCTGTCATAGTCCCCATCTACCACAAAACACCGCCGGACGGATGAGCGCGGTGTCGGAACCAAAACCGGCACTCCAGTGCCAGGGCAGAGCGCACAACGACACCAATCCCCTACCCTGTCGGCCGCAAGGCATGCTATCCCTGCATCCTCGCGGGCGTAGCTCAATGGTAGAGCTGTAGCTTCCCAAGCTACTGACGAGGGTTCGATTCCCTTCGCCCGCTCCAGCAAATGCCGAGACTAAACACTACGCTCGCTGGACCTGAGGCGTACGCAGCCGATCGGCCACGTACCAGGGTAGATACAGCAGCAGTATCGCCAAGACGCCGAAGCCGATCGTTTCGGGGATGTACCAGGGCCAAGCCGGCATGAAGTCGAACAGGGTGGCGTGATCGGGCTTGGCGCGAAGAAAAGCGTAGTTCACGCCGAGCAGCCAGTCGGCAAGGCCGGCCGTCGCCAGATAGGCGAAGGTCCAACCGATCGCGCGGGGGATCGAAGCAGGCGTAGGTCGCATCCCGGTGCCGAAAACAAGATAGAGCACGGCGGCGACGATGTCGGCATGGCCGAGCATGAAGACGATGAATTGCGGCTCCGGAAAGCTGTATCGGACCTCGGGCGTGACGACGCCCTGGGTGGTGCCGGCCAGCGCCCAGAAATAAGCAAGCTCGAAGGCTGTTTGGCTTTTTTGAACAAGAGCGATCAGTACCGCGAAGAACGCCCAGTCGCAGAGATTGAGCTGCAACACGTTGCCAAGGCCGAGCCAGCCGCGCGCGATGAAGAGCGCGTACCAGCAGATCCAATTGGCCAGGAGGACCGCGACGAAGCCGATGCGGATGCGCCGGTCGGCGTCCGGCCGCCCCCGCGCGGTGGCCGCCAGGCCCAGCGGCATGGCAAGCGTCAGCGCCATCACCACCCAATGCTGGAATCCGAACAGGACGAACGGTTCGTGCAAGACAGCCCTCCGGCGCGCGACAGGCCGAACAGAACGGCGGACGATGGCGAATTGAGGGCACAAAGTGCGCGTCAACATGGCCGTTCGCGCCGGCGCGGCGACGCGCTATAAGTCGCCACCGTGCCCGGCCGATCGCCTGCCGGGAGACTCGTTTCATCCGGGTACGGAATATGTCCAATGTCGCGGTGATCGGCGCCCAGTGGGGCGACGAAGGTAAAGGCAAGATCATCGACTGGCTCGCCAACCGGGCCGAGGTGGTGGTGCGCTTCCAAGGTGGCAACAATGCCGGCCACACCATCGTGGTGGGCGACAAGACCTACAAGCTGTCGCTCCTGCCATCCGGCGTGATCCAGGGCAAACGCTCGATTATCGGCAATGGCGTGGTGGTCGATCCCTGGTCGCTGCTCGAGGAGATCGAGCGCGTCGGCGCGGCCGGCGTGGAGGTGACGCCCGACATATTGGTGCTGGCAGAGAACGCCGTCTTGGTGTTGCCGATCCATCGCGAGCTGGATGCGGTGCGCGAATCCTCCAATTCGCTGGTGCGGCTCGGCACGACCAAACGCGGCATCGGCCCGGCCTATGAGGACAAAGTTGGACGCCGCGCCATCCGCGTCGTCGATCTGAAGGATCTTGCGACGCTGCCCGCCAAGCTCGAGCGGCTGCTCGCCCACCACAATGCGCTGCGCCGCGGCACGGGCGCGGACGAGATCGATGCCGGCCAGCTGCTGGCCGAGCTCACCGCGATCGCGCCGAAGATCCTGCCCTATGCCGGATCGAGCTGGCGCGAGCTCGACACGGCGCGGCGCGGCGGCAAGCGCGTGCTGTTCGAAGGCGCGCAGGCCGTCCTCCTCGACATCGATCACGGCACTTATCCCTATGTCACATCCTCCAACACGGTCGCCGGCCAGGCGGCGGCGGGGTCTGGCGTCGGGCCGCGCCAGATCGGCTACGTTCTGGGCATCACCAAGAGCTACACCACGCGGGTGGGCGAAGGTCCGTTCCCGACCGAGCAGCAGAACGCGGTCGGCGATGCGCTGGGCACACGCGGCAAGGAATTCGGCACGGTGACGGGGCGCAAGCGCCGCTGCGGCTGGTTCGACTCGGTGCTGGTGCGCCAGACCGCGATCACCGGCGGCATCGACGGCATCGCGCTGACCAAGCTCGACATCCTCGATACGTTCGAACGCATCGATGTCTGCACGGGCTACCGGCTGGGCGACGCGGTGCTCGACCATCTGCCGGCCGATGCCGGCGAACAGACGAAGCTCGTTCCCATCTACGAGACGATGGAAGGCTGGCAGAGCTCGACGCACGGCGCGCGAAGCTGGGCGGAACTGCCCGCAAACGCGATCAAATATGTCCGGCGGATCGAGGAGCTGATCGGCGTTCCGGTAGCGCTGCTTTCCACCAGCCCGGACCGGGACGACACGATCATGGTCAAGGACCCGTTCCTGGGCTGAGCCGCAGATACACTCCGAAAGGCGGCCGTTTCCGTAACGGCACAGCCTCTTCCGCCGCGGCTAAAAACGCGGCACGCTCCGGCCTAGAGAAACGCGAAGGGACGCGCACCCATGATCAAGACACGGTTCACCGAAATGTTCGGCGTCGAGGCTCCGATCACGATGGGCGGCATGACGCGGGTGGGCAAGGCTGGCCTGGTCGCCGCCGTCGCCAATGCCGGTGCGCTGCCCTTCCTCACCGCGCTGACGCCGGGCTCGCCGGAGAAGCTCGCGAAGGAGATCAAGCACACGCATGAGATGACCAACAAACCTTGGGGAATCAATCTGACGATCCTCCCAACGATCAATCCGGTGCCTTATGACGAATACCGTCAAGTAATCGCGGAGAGCGGCTGCAAGGTGGTGGAGACCGCGGGCAACAATCCTCAGCCGCACCTGCCGGCCTTCCGCGCCGCCGGCATCAAGGTGATCCACAAATGCACCAGCGTGCGTCACGCGGTGAAAGCGCAGTCGATCGGAGTCGACTGTGTCTCGATCGACGGACTGGAATGTGCCGGCCACCCGGGCGAGGACGATGTCGGCGGGCTGATCCTGTTCCCAGCCACGGCGGACAAGCTGACGATTCCGATCATCGCCTCGGGCGGCATCGCCGATGCGCGGGGGCTAGTCGCGGCGCTGGCGCTGGGCTGCGATGGCGTGAACATGGGAACACGCTTCATGGCGACGGTCGAGGCCGACATCCATGAGAACGTCAAGAAAGCCATCGTCGATAATGACGAGCGCGGCACCAATCTGATTTTCCGCACCATGCACAACACCGCGCGCGTGGCGAAGAACGCGATCAGCGACCA
>DATEZM010000233.1:0-2049 GCA_035255625.1 Rhizomicrobium sp.
TGCAGCAACTGGCCGCCAGCACTCTGCGGCCGGCGCCGCGCGGGACGCGTGCGCTCATCCTCGCGCCCACGCGCGAACTAGCCATTCAGATCGATCAGTCCCTCAAGACCTACGGTCGGCATCTGAACCTACGCCAGGCCGTGGTCCTTGGCGGTGTCAACCAGACCCGGCAAGTCGCGGCGATGCGCAACGGCGTCGACATCCTGGTCGCCACGCCGGGCCGCCTGCTCGACCTCATCAAGCAGCAACACATCCGCCTCGACGGCGTGAGCGTTCTCGTCGTGGACGAGGCCGACCGCATGCTCGACATGGGCTTCATCAAGGACGTGCGCCGCATCGTGGCGATGTTGCCCCGGCAGCGCCAGTCGATGCTGTTTTCCGCGACTATGCCGGGCGAAGTCGTCCAGCTGATCGGCGACATGCTGCGCCAGCCCGAGCGGGTCGAAGTCTCACCGCCCACGATGACCGCGGACCGCATCGATCAGCGGGTGATCCACATCGCGCAGAAGGACAAGCGCGCGCTGCTCGGTCATTTGCTGCGCGACGAGAGCCTGAAGCGCGTCATCGTTTTCACGCGCACCAAGCACGTCGCCAATCGCGTGTCTGATCATCTTGAGCGCGCCGGCTTCTCGGCCGACGCCATCCACGGCAACAAGTCGCAGAATGCGCGGCAGCGTGCGCTTGAAGGCTTCAAGTCAGGCGCGGTCCGCGTCCTTGTGGCGACCGATATCGCGGCCCGCGGCGTCGACGTCGATGGCATCACCCATGTGATCAATTTCGAGCTTCCGAACGAGCCCGAGAGCTATGTCCATCGCATCGGCCGCACGGCGCGCGCCGGCGCGGAGGGCATCGCGATCTCATTCTGCGATCCAGCTGAACGCGGGCACCTGCGCGACATCGAGCGCCTGGTGAAGCGTCCGATCGACATCGTGGCGCATGATCTGCCGGCCGAAGCGCTGTCGGCCGCCAACGTCGCGGACCTGCCGCGGTCTTTCGGCCATGCCAAGCCGCAGGAAAACAACTATCGCCGTCCCAAGCGCCGGTTCAATCCGCGCGGCGGCCGCCGCGCGGCCTAACCGGGCATTGGATCGATCTTGTAGGGCAGGGGAATCTTCGGCGACCAGTCGCGGCGGCCATAACCTTCGCCGGTCATGCAGGCAGCGTAGGCGCGGTTGAACGCCTCATGACTCTCAGCATGGGTGCCGGCGATGATGCGGACATCGTAGTCGCGGGCGATATTGGCCCGAGCGGCGCAGTCAGCGCTGTCCAAGGTGAACCGCGACTGCGATGCGCCACCCGGATCGAACGCGTCCGACGTCAGATCGCCATAGGACTCGCAGCCGCCAAGCAACAGGACGAGCGGCAGCACAAACGCGCTATGCATTGCGCACGGCCTTCTCGACGGCGTCATAGGAAAAGCGGGCGATTGGCTCCAGCTCCCGGATCACGTTTCTTAATTGAAGTGCGCTTTCCCCGATGAATTCATAGCTGCCTTCGCGGGTAAGCCTGAGCGCCGCCAGCCGCGCCTCGGATTTGGTGCGTTCGTCGGGCGAGAGATTGGGTATTTCCAGTTGCTGCTCGGCTGCTTCGATCGCGCTCGTCGCGTCGAACACGCCGTCGATGGACATCATTATCCGCAGGGTCAGGGTATGCAGACGGGCGCGCAGATCGGCGTGGCTGAGATCGTAGAGCTGCTCCCGGTTGCGGTGATACATGTCGATCTCGCCCTTCGCCGAACGCAGCATCCGCATGGTGATTGGACCGTAGGGATCGCCGATCTTCTTGGTGTTGTCGGCGTAGCCGAGAATGATATTGAGCGTCGTCATCACTTCGCCGAAGAACAGCGCGGCGTTGCGTTCCCGGCGGCGGCGATCAATGTACCATTCCATCTGGGTGGCGGCGAAACCGCCTAATGTCGCCAGGATCGCGCCTAGAAACACCGCCCAGAGTGTCGAGAAGTTTGAGATGAAGTCCATGTCTTCCGGCGCGAGTGCCACATCTTCCTCCCGATAGTGTCCACCTTATAGGATGGGTGCGCGATGAGACCAA
>DATEZM010000234.1:0-7654 GCA_035255625.1 Rhizomicrobium sp.
GTGATCACGTCAGGCGCGTTCATCGGCTGCCCGCAGGCTCACGATGTTAGGCAATAACTACGGAATATCCGGCGATCACTCCCGCTTGATACCTGCGAACTTGACCAGCCTACGCTACTTGTTGCAATGCGTGTCACAGCCGGTAGGGCAGGTGCCAAATGCAGGAAATCCCTGCAGGTAAGTTTCATAGCGTGCCCCTCGTGGCACCAAGGCTATCCCACTTGCTGCCCCTCAAAAAGAGGCCACGATGTCTCTTCCTGTGAAGGTTTTCGGATGCCGGCCGCAACTGACGACGTGCGACTTGTGCTGGCGGCTGGCGTCCGAAAACCTCCAAGGGAGGAAACCGCGGGAGAAGGATTGGAGCGGTACGGCTTGCGCTATGGGGATTTGAGCGCCGCCGGTGAGGTGGTAGGGTGTACGCGCGGCGGTCGAGGGGAGCGCTGAACGACGTTGGCGGTCACGAGAGTGAGACCTTGAGGTTGGCTGGGCCGATTTTTTGCAGATTTGGCTTGATTGTTTGAGCCTGTGGGCGAGCATTATCGGGGCCGGCCGACGACCAGCACAGCGAGCAGGCGAATGCGCCGACGTGCGGCGTTGAGGCGCTCATGAGGTGTCGATTCTGATTGAGACCGTTGGGGCTGTTGGTTGATGGCGCGGTGTTGCGCCGCGCTTGAAGTGCTCGATGATGATCATGCGGCCGCCGCAGCATGGACAGCGATTGATCGGTGGCTCGTCAACATCGGTGGCATCAGCACTGGCGGTCTGATCTTGTGGCATCGCGAGCAGTTGGCGAGCGCGAGCGATGTTGTCGGCACAAGAGGGTTTGGCGAACAGGCCGTAATGGCGGATGCGGTGGAAGCCTTTGGGCAGCACATGGATGAGGAAGCGGCGGATGAACTCGTCGATGGCGAGGGTCATCGCCTTGTATCGCGCCGATCCTTTGCTGCGGTAGTCCTTCCACTTGAAGGTGACGCTGTTGTGGTCGAGCGCGAGCAAGCGGCTGTTGGCGATGGCGACGCGGTGCGTATAGCGGGACAGATAAGCCAGCACCGCCTCGGGTCCGCCGAATGGGCGCTTGGCATAGACCACCCATTCGGTTTTCCGTAACGGCGCCAGATAGGCGGTGAAGGTTTGCGCGTCGGCGAGCGCCGCGTGATCGCCGAAGAAGTTGAGACGGCCGGCGGCATGAGCGGCGGCAAACTTGTCGAGGAACAGGCGGCGAAACAGGCGCGAGAGCACACGCACGGGGAGAAAGAATCCCGGCCGGCATGCGATCCAATGCTGGCCATCGAGTGAGATGCCGCCACCCGGCACGATCATATGGACGTGCGGGTGATGCGTCATTGCCGAGCCCCAGGTGTGCAGCACCGCGGTGATGCCGACGCTGGCGCCGAGATGCTTGGGGTCGGCAGCGACTGTCATCACCGTCTCGGCCGCCGCCTTGAACACGATGTCGTAGATCGTTGCCTTGTTCTGATAGGCGAAGTCGGCGATTGGCCCCGGCAACGTGAACACGACGTGGAAGTAGGGAACCGGCAACAGCTCGGCCTCGCGTTCGGCCATCCATTGCTTTGCCGCCGCGCCCTGGCACTTGGGGCAGTGCCGGTTGCGACAGGAATTGTAGGCGATGACGGTATAGGCGCAGTCCTTGCAGCGCGCGACGTGCCCGCCCAGCACCGCCGTGCGGCAGCGCTCGATCGCTGCCATGACCTTGAGCTGCCCAAGACTCACGTGGCCGGCATTGGCTTGCCGCCATGCCGCCCCGTGGTCGCGGAAGATATCCGCGACCTCCAGCGCCGGCCGCAACATGCGCGCCGGATGTCAACGAGGTGTTTGAATCTCCTTGAGCTTGACCGCGATGTGCTCCAGCGGGCTCATGACTGCATTAATGGTCTTTGGTGGCCACCCGCGCGTAGAGCGCGGTATTCTCAAGCTTGGCATGGCCGAGCAGTCACGAGTCATAATGCACCTCGGCTTAACTCATTGAAAGTCAAAGACCTGCTGCGTGGCATTTTGTGTTAGCGGAGGCTTCCGACGCTTTCCTTTGGCGAAGCCTGCCAAGTCCTCAGCCCTGATCACCCAAGGCGCGCCCGCGCAAGCTTGTCGGCCTTTGATCTCGCCGCGCCGGAGCATACGCAGCGCCGTCATGTTGCAGACGCCGATGAGTTTCGCTGCCGCTTCGAGCGTGATCTCGCCACGCTCCGCCCACTCGCCGTCGCGGAACACGGCGATGTCGTAGTGCTTGCGGAAGCCGCGCACGCGCTCTTGCGTCCAGGCATTGGCGTGCCCGGTCTCGACGCCGGTGCGATTGAGCAGGCGCGCGATCTGCCGATCGGGCATCAGCCGCGCCAGCTCACGTACCAGCGTGATCGTGTCGTCGGGAATGCGTGGATTGTACCGGCCGGCCGCATTCAGGCGCTGCTTCACATGCAACTCGGTATGGTCGCCGCCTTGCCAGTGCAGGACCGCGTGGATGATTGCACCGTCCCGGCGCACGACGATCTCCGTGAGTGCCGCGCGAAGGATACGCTTGCGCGTTCCGGCGGTTGCAGCGGGATGCAACCAGGCGCGCTCCAGATCAGCACCGAGCGCCATCAATTGCTGGCGCTCCGGCTCGCCGAGCGGCGACGGACGATGCGCAATCAGGGCGGCGATCTCTCCTTCGACCCTTGCGACAGCCTGCAATGCCTCGTTCCAGCGGCGCTCCAACTCGCCGGCGACCAGACGGTTTGCCGGGTCGACGGCGTCGTACTGTCGGCGCGCATGCGCGGCTTCGTAGCGTGCATGTTGCAGCGACAGCTCCAGCTGGCGCTCGGCCGCGGTCGTCGTGCTTGATTGCGCCTCGATTGCCTTGAGCGCTGCCTCAATGCCGAGCGGCTTCAGGACGCGCAGGACCTCGTTGCTGATCGCCGCATCGATGCTCAAGCCGCTGATCGAAATGCAGCGCGCGGCGCCGTGGTTCGTGCGCGCACCGTAGCAATTGTAGCGGCCGATCTTGCCGCTGTAGTGCACATGCAGCTTGCGGCCGCAGTGGCCGCACCGCAGCAGTCCAGGCAGCAGCAGCTCGCCTTTACGAGCTGCTCCGCGAGCGAGTGCGCTGCTCATGCCGGTCGCATTGTTGGCGATTACCTGGAGGTTGCGCTCGAACTCGTCCCAGGTGATGTAGGCCGCGTGGTGATCCTTGATCAAGACATCCCATTCGGCCATGGGCTTTTGCACACCACGCCGGATATGCTTGCGTCCACCTTCGACACTCACACGGCTCTTCGTGCGCCCGAATGCGTAGGCACCTGCATAAATCGGATTGGTCAGGATGTTGTGCACGATGTTGTAGGCCGGCAGTCGCCACACGACGCCGTGCGCCTCGCCTTGGCGCGACTTGACGGGCAGCTCGATGCCCTCCTCTCTCAGCCAGATGTGCACCTGTCGTGCACTTTGCAGCTCGGCGAACTTGGTGAAGACCAGCTGCAGGGCGTCCTGCACGCGTTTGTCCGGATTCTTCTCTATGCGATCGCGACCGATCTTCACATAGCCGGCGGCGACACCGAGGACCAACGCGCCGCGGCGCGCCTTCTGCTTCAGCGCTTCCTGCGAGCGCTGGCGGAACATCGAAAGTTCAAGCTCGCTCATCGTGCCCTTCATGCCAAGCAGCAGCCGATCGTTGGGATGGCGAGGATCGTAGATTCCGTCCTCGTCGACGATAAGCGTGCCGACCAATCCACAGAACTCGATCAGCGTGTGCCAGTCGCGGCCATTACGGGCAAGACGCGACGCCTCGATCGCGAGCACAGCGCCGACACGGCCGTCGCAGATCGTTGCAAGCAGCCGCTCGAAGCCGGGACGCGCGATGCCGCCACCGGAGCGGCCGAGGTCGTCGTCGATGACATCGACGTTGCTCCAGCCAAGCTGCCTGGCGCGATCGACGAGGCCGTATTGGCGCCGTCGGCTCTCATGATTATGCGCGAGCTGGTCTGCTGTCGATTGCCGGATGTAGACGCAGGCGCTGCGGGCGAGATGCTCAGTCGTGATCTTGGTCATCGCCGCTCCCCCCGCTTGCCGCCTTTGCCAGCGCCGCCGCGATCTCGCGCAGCAACACCTCGATGACCGTCGCGAGCTCGCTCTTTTGAGCTGCTCGCAGTTCGACGCACGGTCGCTCGGCCTCGAACAGGCTTGGCTGGAGATTCTCGGATTGGTGCGTCATTCTCTGGTCGCTCCGTTTTTGATTCGGACGCCAGAAAGCCTAGAAGCGCATCGACCTCATTGCGTAGGGAGCGAAGAACATCGAGGGGAAAACGCGGCTCAATGCCGATCTCGAATCGAGACGCAGCCTCGTTAGTCATCCACGCCGGAAGGCAGGCAAAGGTGCCGTCAAGTTGGTGCACAACGAGAAACGCGGCGCCGCCTCGCTCAAGCCGCCGCCTAACGCCTACCGTCTCGCCGAAGCGAGGATGAAATCGGTAGGTGATGCGTGCTTCAGCCTGTTGTTCGCGGGCAGTATGTCGCCGTTCCGAGCAGTACCTGAATCACCCGAATGTCGGTGTTCTGTTCCAATAGATGGGTGGCGAAGCTGTGCCGTAAGATGTGTGGTGACACGCGTTTGTTGATCCCGCCGGCCTCGGCCGCGATATGACAGCCGCGATTGAGCTGGCGGGTGGTCATCGGCTGCGCTGGATTGCGTCCTGGAAACAGCCAGCCTCGCGGGCGTTCCACCATCCACCATGTCCGCAGCACTTGTAGCAGATGCGGCGACAGCATCACGTTGCGGTCCTTGCCGCCTTTGCCGTTCTCCACCCGGATCAACATGCGCTTGCTGTCGATATCGGAGACCTTGAGGGTGACTAATTCGGCCGCGCGCAAGCCGGCGCCGTAGGCCACGCTCAGCGCCGCCTTGTACTTGAGTCCCGGCGCCGCATTGAGCAGCCGCGCCACCTCCTCGGGGCTTAACACCACCGGCAGCTTGCGCGGCTCACTCACAAAGGTCAGGTGCCGCTCCATGTCGGGGCGGTCGAGCGTTACGCCGAAGAAAAAGCGCAGCCCCGACACCGCACTGTTCATGCTCGACGCCTGCACCCCGTTCTGCCTTTGATGCAGTTGAAATCGGCGCAGATCGTCGGCGCTTGCGGTATCGGGCGAGCGACCAACAAATGCCGCAAAGTTCTTGACGTGGCGGATGTAGCCTATTTGAGTCTTCGGCGATAACTTGCGGATCGCCATGTCTTCGATCATGCGCCGGCGCAATGGGCTGATGACCTCGTTGGTCATGGGGGATGCTCCTGTTTGAAGTGAGCTTGAGAACAGCCCTCATCTTCAAACAGGACTTCTCATCGCGTCATTGCATTGCGCGGCGCTGCCTGCGCCTTACCGCGCGAGCGGTTTAGTCGTGTGCTGGGCATGTTCAGTAGCTTGGAGGTGAAAGTCCTCTACCCAACCTGATGGAGGTGAAGGGTTAGCGACGACGCAAGGGCTATCGCCGCGAGGCGAGGTCTGAAGGAAGCGTAGAGCAAACGTGCGGGTCGATGGACAAGAACCGGGTACAAGGCGCGAGCGTCGGACGATCGGGCCACTTACCGCGAAGTCCATATCCATCAAGGGTGCGAAGCGTAGACCCGGCGACCGTGCACGGAAAGCGACTGAGCTTACCCCAGGAGATCTGCTCTGTGTCGCTTCGGCGACTGAGAATGCCGCGAGGCATCCTGACCGCAGGGTAGAAGTCAGCAGAGGGCGTAATAGGTCATGCCGTCGGCAAGGCTAGTGAGGCACTCCGGCGCCGAAAGGTTGGAGTCAACAGATAGGCCGAAACCGGGAACGGGGACTGAAGGCCCGA
This sequence comes from Rhizomicrobium sp., assembly GCA_035255625.1. GTDB lineage: Bacteria > Pseudomonadota > Alphaproteobacteria > Micropepsales > Micropepsaceae > Rhizomicrobium. The sequence continues at coordinate 5,825 of DATEZM010000234.1, forward strand.
ACGAGAGGAGAGGCAAGTAGGACATGAATCTCGAGAGCGACAAGCGGCTGAACATCCAGTTGAGACTGGACTTCTCATCGGTGCCGACGGGTGAAGCCCGCCAGGCGGGGTGGGAAGACATCGAATCGCTCTCGACGATGAGTGAGCCCGAACGCCCAGCCAACACGAGTCGCATCATGGAGGAAATATGTGAACGAGCAAATCTGAAGGAAGCGTTGCGGCAGGTGAGAGGCAACAAAGGTAGCGCAGGCGTCGACCGGATGACGGTCGACCAACTCGGCGACTATCTGAAGCAACACTGGCTGGCCATTCGGGAGCAATTGCTGAACGGGACCTACGAACCGAAACCGGTGAGGCGGGTGGAAATCCCGAAGCCGGATGGCGGAGGAATGCGAAAGCTTGGCATCCCAACCGTGCTGGATCGTTTCATTCAGCAAGCGGTGATGCAGGTTCTGCAAAAGCGATGGAACCCGACATTCTCCCACTACAGCTATGGATTTCGACCGTATCGCTCGGCGCATCAAGCCGTGGCTCAAGCGCAGCAGTATATCGCGCAAGGCTACGGATGGGTGATTGATCTCGATTTGGAAAAGTTTTTCGATCGAGTCAATCACGACAAACTGATGGGTCAGATCGCCAAGCGCGTCGATGACAAGCGGCTGTTGAAGCTCATCCGGGCATTCCTCAATGCCGGGGTGATGGAGCACGGGCTGGTCAGCCCGAGCGTGGAAGGAACTCCGCAAGGAGGACCGCTTTCGCCACTGCTCAGTAACCTCGTGCTCGACGAACTCGACCGGGAGCTTGAGCGCCGCGGACATCGCTTTGTCCGTTACGCGGACGACTGTAACATTTACGTTCGCAGCGAACGCGCGGGTCAGCGGGTGATGGAGAGCATCACGCGCTTCATCAAACAAAAACTCAAGCTCAAGGTAAATGAGGCCAAGAGTGCGGTGGCACGACCGCAGGAACGGAGGTTCCTCGGGTTCAGCTTTACGACCGGCCCAGACATCAGGCGCATGATCGCGCCGAAATCTCTGGAACGGTTCAAGCAACGAATCCGGGAGATCACGCGAAGGGCCAAGGGCGTCGGCATCAAGACGACGATGGAAGAACTGGCTCCGTACATGCGGGGCTGGCGCGGCTATTTCGGCTTCTGCGAAACGCCCGAGGTGTTGATCGCTCTCACTCGCTGGGTCCGGCTGCGATTGCGCGCCGCTCTATGGCGTCAGTGGAAAACCCCGCGTCGCCGTCGTGCGGCACTGATCGCACTGCGAGTCTCAGGGGAGTTGCGAAACACGGCCGGCAGTGGCCGTGGCCCTTGGTACATCGCCCGGAGCAAAGCCCTCTCTGTCGGGCTCTCCAATGTCCACTTCAAATCGCTCGGTCTCCCGTCCTTGATCGAAGCGCGTTAGCGTAACTTCTCGAACCGCCGTATACGGACCCGTACGTACGGTGGTGGGGGAGGGGCGGAGCCGAGAGGCTCCCCCCTATCCCGATTGACGCTACGGCGACTGGATTTGGCTGCCGCGATCTATCACCTCCGTGAGCCGCAGAAGATCCCGCAGGTGATGATAGCACTAAGCGAACTCATATCTTTGGTAGAGCAAAACTCAATTCACCAAACATTAGTTGTAATCAACGATTCTATGAATTCCCCACGAAGTGACGATTGAATTTCAAGGGCGCAAGGCCTCTGGCTCATGTAGCCGATTGTTGAGTGCGTGCGTTTAGCCTTGTAGAAGCGCCGTCGCGCCAGCGGTCGAAATACCGTGCGGGCGAAGCTCGGCCATTTCAACGAGCACGGCAATTGGCGTAGAGAAACTATCGTTC
>DATEZM010000235.1:0-5517 GCA_035255625.1 Rhizomicrobium sp.
CTATGGCCGCATCGGCGCGACGGAGGCCGAGGTCAAGGAGGCGGCGCGTCTTGCCCAGATCGACAAGTTCATCCGCGAGCTGCCGCTCGGCTACGACGCCATGGTGGGGGAGCGTGGACTGAAACTCTCCGGCGGCGAGAAACAGCGCGTCGCCATCGCGCGCACCATCCTGAAAAACCCACCGATCCTCCTGCTGGACGAAGCGACCTCGGCGCTCGACACCCATACCGAACGCGAAATCCAGGGCGCGCTGGCCGAGGTATCGCGCAACCGCACCTCGCTCGTGATCGCCCACCGGCTGTCGACGGTGATCGACGCCGACGAGATCCTCGTGCTCGACCACGGCGAAATCGTCGAGCGCGGTCGTCACAGCGCCCTCGTGGCGCTCGGTGGCCACTACGCCGCGATGTGGAACAAGCAGAAGCAGGCGGCCGAGGCGCGCGAGCTGCTCAAAACGATCGAGAACGATCCCGACGTGGTGCCCGGCGTGGCCCGAACCGCGCCGGTCGCCGCTGGTTGATCACTCGGCGGCTTGCGGCTCGGCCCCCGGATGTGCCGAGCGACCGCCCCGGATGGCGCCAAGCGCACCGGTCATCTTGCGCCAGATATTGGCGAGCGTTGCGAAGAAACCGCCCTGTTCCCTGATCCGGTACGGGGCAGCGAGCATCGCCGGCACTAGGCCCAGCGTGATTACCTTGGAAAACGCCAGCCCGAACACGATCGCCGTGGACAGCTGGATCCACATCATTCCGTTGGGACCACCGATGGTCACTTCGCGGGTGGCGAAATTGGTTTCGATGTCGAACATCATCGGCAAAAGGCCACCGATCGCGGTGATTGTGGTGAGAAACACCGGGCGCAGCCGCTGGGCACTCGAGCGGATCACGGCCTCGATCGGATCCATGCCGCTTTCGCGCAGGCGGTGGAACGTGTCGATCAGCACGATGTTGTGGTTCACAACGATGCCGGCGAGCGCCAGCATTCCGGTGCCGGACATGATGAACGAGAAGGGCTGCTGCATGACCACCATGCCGAGCAGAGAGCCGATCATGGCGAGGATGACCGCCAGCAGGATCAGGCCGGTGTGGTAGAAGCTGTTGAACAGCGCCAGTAGAACGATCGCGATCAGGAACAGCGCAAGGAGCGCGGCGACGATCAGGAAGGCGCCGGATTCATCCTGCTGTTCGCTGCCACCCTTGAATGACACATGCACATCGTGCGGGAAGGGCTGCGTGCCAATCCATGCGCGGATGTTGGCGATCTCGGCGTTCGCGTTGATACCAGGATTGACGTTTGCCCGCACGTGATAGACGCGATGACCATCCACCCGTTCGAGCGAATTGACCTGCTGCGCCGGTTTCAGTGTGACGAAGTTGCTGATCGGCACCATGCTGCCGTCCGCCGTCGCGACGCGAAGATTGTCGAGCGCGTGAATGCCACGCGACTCGCTGGGATAGCGAACCCGGATGTCGACCTCATCCTGGCTGTCGTCAGGGCGATACTTGCCGACCAGGATGCCGTTGGTCACCAACTGCACTGCGGTGCCGATCGACTGCGCGTTGGCGCCGAAGCGGCTGGCAACTTCGCGATTGATCTGGAGGTCCCACTCGATTCCGGGAAGCGGGCGGGTATCCTCCACGTCGCGCAGCTCGTGCATCTTGTCCATATGCGCACGGATCGCGCTGGTGACCTGCGCCAGCTCGAGATAATCGTCCGACGAGACGTCGATCATGACATCCTTGCCGGTCGGCGGGCCGTTTTGAGGCTCGCGCACTTCGATATGCACACCGGGAATGTTTGCGGTCTTCTGGCGGATTTGCTCTTCGATCCACTTGCTGGGCTTGCGCTCACGATAGTCCTTCATCTCGATGCCGAGATGGCCGATATTGTCGACCGGTACGCCGCCCTGGCTGTTCAGGTTGTTGCTCTGACCGCCGGATGACGCGTAGATCGCACGGATACCTGGCACGGTCTGCGCGATGCGCGAAATTCCCATGACGATGTCGCGCTTCTCTTCGGCTGATAGATTGCCGCGGGCCGAGATGAAGAGCTGGGCGTAGCCCGGATCCTCATCGGCAAAGAAGATCGTGCCGACGTTGAAATTCGCGAACAGAAATATGACGCAGAACACGATCCCGAGCGCACCCAAGCCGACGCGCAGCGGAAAGCGCGTCAACGTCTCGGACAAGTGAGCATACCAGCCGGTGATGCCCGGAATGTCACGCCAATCGCCGGTCTCGGATGCCTCGACAGCGCGCTCATGATCGGCGTCATGCGGCGGTGGCTTGCCGAAAATGCCGCCGAGCACAGGCAGGAAGATCAATGCCACGATCATCGACGCCGACAGAATGATGATCAGCGTGATGGGGAAGTAGCTCATGAACTTGCCGGCAACGCCGGGCCACAGAAGCATGGGCAGGAACGCGCCGATCATGGTCGCTGTGGCGCTGACCACCGGCCAGAACATGCGCAATGCGGCCTCGGCGAAGGCCTGTTTGGGTTTGTGGCCCTCCGTCATCTTTCGATCGGCGTATTCGACAACGATGATCGCGCCATCGACGAGGATGCCGACCGCAAGCAACATGCCGAACATGATCATCATGTTGAGCGTATAGCCAACGCTGTTCAGCACCATGAAGGCCATCAGGAACGAGGTCGGGATCGCGACGCCGACCAGAAGGCCCGAGCGCAGGCCAAGCGCTGCGACGACGATGATCATTACCAACACGATCGCCAGAATGATCGAATCCGATAGCGAGCCGAGCATATCGCGGATATCGGTCGAATTGTCGAACAAGTAGGTTACGTGCACACCGGGTGGCCATGTCTTGGCGGCCTTGTCGACGATGTCGCGCACCGCCTGATTGTTGGCGATGATGTTGGAGCCAATGCGCTTGGAAACATCGAGTGAGATTGTCGGCTGGCCGTTCACGCGCGCAAACGTAGTCGGATCGTAAAAGGTACGCCGCACCTGTGCCACGTCGGACAGAGTGATCGTGGAGTTTGCGGTCGAGCGGATCGGAAGACTCAGAAGGTCCGAAGCGTTTTCGATAACGCCCGGCACCTTGACAGCGAAGCTGCCATGACCGGTGTCGATCAGGCCGGCCGCGATCAGCCGGTTGTTGTTGGATACCGCGGTGAACAGCTCCTGCTGCGTGATGCCATAGGCTTCCAGCTTCGCCGGATCCATGACGATCTCGAGCTGTTCCTTGCGCTCGCCGTCGATGTCGACGTCGAGGACGCTGGGAACCAGCTTGATGTCGTCCTTCAGGCCACGCGCCAGCTTGAGCAGCGTACGCTCGGGAACATTGCCCGACAGGGCCACGGAAATGACCGGCTGAAGCGCAACATTCAGTTCCTGTACCGACGGCGGATCTGCCTCCTGCGGCAGCAAGGATCTCGCTTCGTCGACCTGGGCGCGGACGTCTTCCAGAGCCTTCTGCTTGTTAAAGTTCACGTCGAATTCGAGGATGATGACGGCCACGCCGCTATAGGCGCGCGCCGTCAAGGTCTTCACGCCTTCGACGGAGCGCAAAGAAGTTTCAAGTGGTTTGACGAGAAGCCGCTCGCTGTCCTCCGGGCTGATGCCAGGATAGCTGACCTGCACGATGAGAACAGGGATCGGGATGTCGGGCTGCGCTTCCTTCGGGATGTTGATGAAGGCGACCACGCCCGCGACGAGCACCACGATGATCAGCGCGATGACGACACGGGTGTTGTGAACCGCCCATTCGACGATGCGTGTCATGACGGCGTTCCGCTTTTTTCGGGGACTGCTATGACGTGCTGGCCGTTGCTGACGAATTCCTGCCCCACGGTTATGACGTTTACGCGACCGGGAAGGCCCGACACCCACATGCCGTCGGGGCCATCCGACACGATATTGATCGGCATGAATTCGACAATGCCGTTGACCACGGCGCGCACGCCGACACGGCCGGAATCGTCAAGCACCAGAATGCCGGGCGAGATGTGCTGCCCTTTGACCTTTTTCACCGCGATATGGATATCGGCGCTGACGCCGTCGCGCAGCTTTGCGTCGGCGTTCGGCAGCTGGACTTCCACGCGGAAGGCGCGGGTCGCCGGATCGGCGCGATCGGCGACAAAGCTGACGGTGCCCGATACTGTTTCGCCGCTGACCAGATCGACGTTGGCCTGATCGCCAAGGCTGATCTGGCCCACTTGCTGCTCGGAAACGGTTCCGACTGCCAGGAAAGGCTCAGGCGCAATCACCATCTCGCACTTGTCACCCGGACGCATGTAATCGCCGGCATTGACGTAACGATCGTCGACGATGCCGTCGAATGGCGCCTTGATATGCGTGTTGGCGAGCGCGACGTCCATGGTGGCGAGACCTGCCTGCGCCTGGGCATAGGCGGCTTCCGACTGCGCCAGCTGCGTTTTCGAGCGGAAGCCCTGTTTGAAGAGGTCCTGTGCGACCTGGAGTTCCTTCTCCGTCTGGGCGACGAGTGCCGAGGCCTGCGCCACCCGCGCGCTGCGGTCGTTGTTCTTGATCTCGCACAACGTGTCGCCCTTGCGGACGCGGTCGCCCTTGTCGAAATGGATTGCCTGAACGACACCTTCTACTTCGGCGCGGACGTCGACTTCGTTTTTCGCCTGCGTGCGGCCGCGCACGGTGATGGTCGCGTCGCGCTCCGAGGCAACGAGGGCAGCAACGCTCACGCGCGGAACGCTCGAACTCTTGACGGCCGTGTCGTCGGTATTCGGAGTCGCGTGGCTGCCGAGTTGCCCGGTCGAGATCCAGAGCACGACGAGCAGCGCAATGCCGCCCGCCCACTGGTAGCGCGGCTTCAGCGCCAGCCAGAAGCCCGGCATGTAAGTGTCGTAGGCGCGGCTGACGAAATCTGCGATCCGGCGGAACATGATAGTCCTGAACTCCGTTATTCGGCCGCCTGGGCCGCGTGTTGTCGTTCCTCGATCTCGGCGCGATGCGCGTTCAAGAACTCCAGGATCGCCACATAGACGGTGCGGCCGATGCCGGCCGCGAATGTCTCGCCAGTCGATTGGGATGCCGTCTCGTGGTCATTCAGATGCGCGAGTTTCTGCTCAACCTGGCTGATATAGTCATCGAGCATTCCGGTGACGCGGCTTTGCGGCAACAGATCGGCGAAAAGCATCGCAAAAATGAAAGGCGAGCGGTGACGGTCTTCCGGCAACGGTCTCAGGAGCGAGGCGACGAAGGCGCTGCGGCCCGTCGGCGTGATGGAATAGACCTTGCGGTCCGGGCGCTTCTCCTGCGCCTCCGAGCGCACCGAGACATAGCCTTCATTGGTCAGCCGGTTTAGCGCCGGATAGATCGAGCCAAAGCTCGCTTCGGCGAAATGCTGGTAGCCGCCGTCTTCAAATAGCTTCTTGATCTCATAGCCGGTGGCGTCGCCACGCGTGAGAATTCCCAGGCAAATTGTGCGTACGTCCACGACGGGGCGCCCCAACGATCTATATTGGTCCGATATAGATCGCCGCTATATATGTTCGCAGGTGCGAAATTCAAGCGGG
>DATEZM010000236.1:0-2780 GCA_035255625.1 Rhizomicrobium sp.
CGCGTGGAGCCGGCGCGTCAGCGTGACCTGCAGGGCATAGGCGAGGAAGGCGATGAAGATATGGGCTTCGATTCGGCTTTCGTCGTGATGGAAGATCGGGCGGATCGCCAAGTCCCCCTTCAGGTTCTTGAAGGCTTCCTCGATATCCCATAGCAGATGCCTCTTATAAGTTGACGGAATCCCGCGAGTCGCCGATTCTCGGCTACAAAGCGCTTCGCGAGGTCGGGCGCTGGCTTGGATCGCGCCATGGGACAACCGGATTCCCAGAGCGTTTGGGAGACGCTGACGCCGCAGCGGCGACGGAGCGTCGCACGGCTGTTGGCGCAACTGACCCTGCGTCGGATCCGGAGCCCATCGCGCCTGGAGGGGACAAGTGATGGACGGGGATCTCCCGCCGCGTCGGGCCGGCTTCACGCCCGAGAAGATCACGCGAGAGCATCAACAGCGGCTGGCGATCGTCTACATTCGTCAGTCGACGGCGCAGCAGGTTGAGCGCAATCAGGAATCGACCAAGCTTCAGTATGCGCTTGTCGATCGGGCGTTCCATTTCGGCTGGGCGCGCGAGACGATCGTGACCATCGACGACGATCTCGGCCGCTCCGGCAGCACCATCGAGGGGCGGCTCGGTTTCCAGCGGCTGGTGGCGGAAGTGGGACTCGGCCATGTGGGGTTGGTTCTGGGGATCGAGATGTCTCGGCTGGCGCGATCCTGCCGGGACTGGCATCAACTGCTGGAGATATGCGCGCTGTTCGACACGCTGATCGCCGATGTCGATGGCGTGTATGATCCGGCGAACTACAATGATCGCCTGCTGCTCGGTCTGAAGGGGACCATGTCGGAAGCTGAACTGCACATTCTCCAGGCGCGGATGCTGGCGGGCCGCAACGCCAAGGCCCGGCGGGGAGAACTCGGCAAGCCGTTGCCGATGGGTTACCTGCGCCGTCCTTCGGGCGAAGTCGCGCTCGACCCCGACGAGCAGGCGCAAGGGGTGATCCGTCTGGCATTCGATCTGTTCCAACGGGTTCGCACAGTGAGCGGGGTTCTGCGCTATCTCGTCGAGAACGACATCAAGATGCCGGTGCGTGCGTCCGGGGGACCGCGCAAGGGCGAACTGGAATGGCGCCGGCCCAGCCGGCCTTCGCTAGGGGATCTGTTCAGTAATCCGATCTATGCCGGCGTCTACGTATATGGGGTCCGGCCGATCGATCGGCGTCGCCACAAGCCCGGCCGACCGGGCAGCGGACGACGGCCGCCGCGTCTGGAGAGCGCCGAGGTCTTCCTGCCCGATCGCATGCCGGCCTACATCAGCTGGGATCAGTTCCAGCGCAATCAGGAACAGATCCGCTCCAATCGGACGAGCCAACTCGGTCCGGCGCGGTCGGGCGCCGCGCTGCTCTCCGGACTGATCGTATGCGGTCAGTGCGGATTGCGCATGACGGCCTCGTATAACAATGCGGGCCACGCGGCGCGCTACAGCTGCCAAGGCGCGCGCACGTCCTACGACGCGCCGTTCTGTCAGACGCTGAAGGCCGCGCCGGTGGATGGGCGGGTCACGCAGCTGATCCTGATGGCGCTGGAGCCGGCGGCGATCGAGGCCAGCTTGGCGGCGGCCGTCGATTTGGAGGCCGAGCGCAAAGCCCTCGACCAGCATTGGGGTCAGCGGCTCGAACGGGCGCGCCATCAGGTCGACCAGGGCCGCCGCCGTTACGCCAGCGTCGAGCCCGAGAATCGGCTGGTGGCCCGCACCCTGGAGCGTGACTGGGAGACGGCCCTGAGTGAGCAAGCGCGCCTCTTGGCCGATCATGAACGCTTCCTGCGTGAGCGGCCCCAAGCGCCCAGCCCCGCCGAACTGGCCGCCATCCAGGATCTGACCAGGGATCTACCCGCCCTCTGGCGGGCCGAGACGACGACCCGGCAAGAGCGTCAAACCATCGCCAGACTGTTGCTCGAGCGGGTCATCGTCACCGTGATCGGCGGCAGCGAGCAGGTTCGCCTCGAGTGCCATTGGCATGGCGGGAACCGGACCGCGCATCGGTTGGCGCGGCCCGTCGCCAAGCTGAAAGCGCTCAGCACCTATCCGGATCTGGTCGCCCGGGTCCGCGAACTTCGTCGGAGGGGCCACAATTGCGTGGCGATCGCCGCGATCCTCAACCATGAAGGCTGGCGGCCGCCCAAGCGCCGCGACACCTTCAATGGCCCGATGGTGCGGCGTGTCTTGATCGGCGCTGGACTGATCGAGGCCAAGCGCCGAGCGCCGAGGGCCGTCCCCCAACGTCGCCCAGACGAATGGACGATCAATGAGCTCGCCGCCGAAATCGAGGCGCCCGCCGCGACGATTTACCACTGGGTCCAGAAAGGACGACTAAGCAGCCGTTCGGTCAAAGTTCAGGGAACCTTCAACAAGCTGGTGACAGCGGACGCGGCCACCCTCGCCCAACTCAAGGTCGCCCGCGCAACGCCGCTGCCATTCCGTCGCGCCCTGCTTCCCCCCGCCAACCCCAACCCTCCAACCCTTGATTCTTGAGAGTCGCCATGTCTGGTCGATGTCCACGGCGACGAGTTGAACGTAGTATTGCCATAAGACGGCCGGATCCTTGTCGGTCAGATTCGTGCGCAGCAGATAGCGCCCCTCCCGTCGCCTTGCGATTCGCAGTTTCTGGCGATTGAGGGAGAAGGTCAGCGCGGCGCTCTCCTTGTCGAGCGCTACTTCGACCAGACGCCATGCGGTCGGCGCCTTCGAGCGCGCCGCGCCCAGTTTCATCAGCATCTCTTTCATAGCG
>DATEZM010000237.1:0-2394 GCA_035255625.1 Rhizomicrobium sp.
ATAGATGCCCTGGCCCTTGATCTCGTGCGGATAGCCGACCACCGCGGCCTCGGCGACGTCGTGATGCGCCACCAGCGCGCTCTCGACTTCTGCGGTGCCGAGGCGATGACCCGAGACGTTGATCACATCGTCGACGCGGCCGGTGATCCAGTAATAGCCGTCGGCGTCGCGGCGGCAGCCATCGCCGGTGAAATACTTGCCGCGATAGGTCTTGAAATAGGTGTCGATGAAACGCTGATGATCGCCATAGACGGTGCGCATCTGGCCCGGCCAGCTGTCGAGCAGGCAGAGATTGCCGCTCACCGCGCCTTCCAGCACCTTGCCGTCCGCGTCGACGAGCTGCGGCCGGATGCCGAACAGCGGTTTGGTCGCTGAGCCGGGCTTGAGATCGGTGGCGCCGGGCAGGGGCGAGATCAGAATGCCGCCGGTCTCGGTCTGCCACCAGGTGTCGACGATCGGACAGCGGCCGTCGCCGACGACGCGGTGATACCAGAGCCACGCTTCCGGGTTGATCGGTTCGCCGACACTGCCGAGCAGGCGCAGGCTGGCGCGGCTGGTCTTCGTTACCGGGGCGTCGCCTTCGCGCATCAGCGCGCGCAGCGCGGTCGGCGCGGTGTAGAAGATGTTGACCTTGTGCTTGTCGATGACCTCCCAGAAGCGCGACGAGGTCGGATGGTTCGGCACGCCCTCGAACATCAGCGTGGTGGCGCCGTTGGCGAGCGGGCCATAGACGATATAGCTGTGTCCTGTCACCCAGCCGACGTCGGCGGTGCACCAATAGATATCGCCGTCATGATAGTCGAACACGTATTGATGGGTGAAGGCGACATACATGGCGTAGCCGCCGGTAGTGTGTAGCACGCCCTTGGGCCGACCCGTCGAGCCTGAGGTGTAGAGGATGAACAGCGGATCCTCCGCGCCCATCTCGACAGGCGGACAGTCGGCGGACACCTTGGCCGCTTCCTCGTGATAGTAGAAATCGCGTCCCGATTTCATCTGAACAGCGCCGCCGGTGCGCCTGACCACTACGACGGACCGGACATCGGGACATTTCGCCAGCGCGTCGTCGGTGTTCTTCTTGAGCGGGATCGGCTTGCCGCCGCGCAGGCCTTCGTCGGCCGTCAGCACCACCGTCGAGGCGCAGTCCACAATGCGCCCTGCCAGACTGTCGGGCGAGAAGCCGGCGAACACCACCGAATGCACCGCGCCGATGCGCGCGCAGGCGAGCATGGCGTAGGCGGCCTCGGGGATCATCGGCAAATAGATCGTGACGCGGTCGCCCTTCTTGACGTTGTGCGCTTTCAGCACATTGGCGAAGCGGCAGACCTCGCGATGCAACTCTTCATATGTGATGTGCCGGCTGTCCTTGGGATCGTCGCCCTCCCAGATGATCGCAGTCTGCTTGGCGCGCCTGGGCAGATGGCGGTCGATGCAATTGGCGCAGACGTTCAGCGTCCCGTCCTCGAACCATTTGATGTGGAGGTTGTCGGGGTCCCACGAGACGTCTTTGACCTTGGTGAACGGCTTGATCCAGTCGATCCGCCTGGCCTGGTCGCGCCAGAACCCGTCCGGGTCCTTCAGCGATTGCGCATACATCGCGTCGTATTTCGCGGCGTCGATCAGGGCGCGTTCTTTCCACGCGCGCGGGACGGGGAACAAAGTGTCGGACATGGCGGTTCCTGGGCTGTTTGCAGCGATATTGGCGGGATGAGGGAAGGCGTTCAAGAAGACCGGCCCCTCAGGCTCCTCCACCGCGAAGCGGGGGAGGGGGACCGCCGAAGGCGGTGGAGGGGGCGGCCGCCTCAGCGACGGCTCGCAGGACACTCTCGATATTGTCGCCCTTCAGGATATCAACAGCCGGAATGCGCAATACGCGGATGCCCCGCTCCGCCAACCACTGGTCGCGACGGCGATCGTGAGTGCCACGAGATTCGTGACTGATGCCGTCGACTTCCACCGCGAGCCGCGCGGCCGCGCAATAGAAATCTAGAATGTAGGGATCTTCGGGATGCTGCCGGCGGAATTGCAAGCCATGCAGCTTACGGCCGCGGAGCTGCTTCCAGAGTAGAATTTCGGGCAGCGTCATTTTACGGCGCAGTTTTCGTGCGCGCCTTAATGTCAAGGCATGTGCTCGCATCCGCCCCCTCCACCATCCGCCTGCGCTGCGCTTCGGCGGATGGTCCCCCTCCCCCGTTTCACGGGGGAGGAGCCGACTTACTCCGCCGCCTTCGGGGCCTTTCCGACCCGGCCCAGAATTTCCTGCGTGCTCGCACCGGGCTTTTCCGGATTGCGGCGCACGCTGGCCGGTGTCTTGGAGAATTTGATCGGCGGCTTCATCGAGCGCCACTGGCCCTCGGTGTCGTGCGGCAGGAGCTCGAAGAAACCAACCGCCTT
>DATEZM010000238.1:0-8883 GCA_035255625.1 Rhizomicrobium sp.
CATTCAGACGATGCAGGGCGCGCGCGATACATGGTTCTGCGGTGCCCATCTCCGTTACGGATTCCATGAAGACGGTCTCGCCAGTGCCGTGCACGTCGCCCGCCTCCTCGGCGCGCCGGCACCCTGGCAGGCCGCGAAGCCTGACTTCCCCGAGCCGTCCAGGCCGGCCGAGATCGAACGCGCGGCATAACCATGAACCTGATCCCCGATTGCGTCATCGCGAGCAAATGGCGGCGGGCAGCCGCCGCGCTTGACTGCGGCACGCTGCGCTTCACGGCCCCAGACGGTGAGGTCACGACCTTTCGCGGCGTCCGGCCCGGCCCATCGGCCGATTTCAGCGTGCACAGCTGGGATACGTTCCGGCTTGCCGTTTCACGCGGCGATATCGGTCTGGGCGAAGCCTATATCGATGGCATGTGGGACAGCGACGACATCGAATCGCTTGTCGCGCTGTTCCTGCTGAACATGGAGCGACTCGATGGTTTCGCCGATGGAAATCTGCTGCAGCGGCTGGGCTTCGTCGTCGCGAATTCGCTTCTGCGGCGCAATTCGCTGAAGGGATCGGCGCGCAATATCGAGTCGCACTACGATGTCGGCAACGACTTCTACGCCCTGTGGCTGGATCCGAGCATGACCTATTCCTCGGCGCTTTATGACGGCGCGAAGCGCAGTCTCGAGCAGGCGCAGCGGAGCAAATACGACCGCATTCTGGAGCGGATTGCGGGACACGGCGCGTCCATTCTGGAGGTTGGCTGCGGCTGGGGCGGATTCGCCGAGCGCGCGACGGATGCCGGCAACGCGGTGACTGGTTTGACGATCTCACCCGCCCAACATACCTATGCGACGGGGCGGTTGCGGAATCGCAGTGGCGAGATCCGCCTCGAGGACTATCGCAAGGTGCGCGGGTCGTTCGACGCTATCGTCTCCATCGAGATGTTCGAGGCGGTCGGCGAGCACTATTGGCCCGGCTATTTCCAAACGATCGCCGAACGGCTGAAGCGCGACGGCCGCGCGGTGATTCAGACGATCACGATCCGGGACGATCTGTTCGCGGGCTATCGCCGGCGCAGCGACTTCATCCGCCACTACGTCTTTCCCGGCGGCATGCTGCCGTCGCGCGCGCGGTTCGTCGAGGAAGCCGAACGTGCGGGCCTGAAAGCCACCAACGTATTTTCCTTCGGGCAGGATTATGCGCGCACGCTTCGCGAGTGGTCCGCCCGGATAGAGAGCGCCCGGGAGTCCATCATCGCGCTCGGCTACAACGAACGGTTTCTCCGCAATTGGCGGTTCTATCTCGCGATGTGCGCTGCCGCCTTCCGCGTCGAACGGACTGACGTGGTCCAAATCGAACTGGCACACGCCTAGCTGGGCGCGGAACCTGTCACCCGCGCGCGGCGCATGAAGGGAAGCACGAGCAGCGACAGGGCAAACAGCACGCCGATCACGATCCAGGCATCGTTGAAGGATTGAACGAGCGCCGCCTTGCGTACCAGCGGTTCAGCGAAACTGCGCATGGATTCGTTGACGGGTCCCATATCGTGGCCGTGGAAGAATTCGGTCGGAAGGCCGACGAGCCGCGCCGCATCGGCGTCACCTGCCTGCAGCCTCCGGCCTAACGCTGCGGCGTGGATTCGCGTGCGCTGATCCAGAATCGTGTCGACCAGCGCGATGCCGATGGCGCCGCCCAGATTTCGCATCAGGTTGAAGAGCGCGCTGCCGTCCGCGACTTCTCCGGGGACCAGCGTGTCGAGGGCAAGCCGAGTCGCGGGCAAGATGCAAAGCATCACACTGGCGCCGCGCATCACCTGCGGCCAGAACAGGCCGTCATAGTCCGTCGTCGCTGTGGCGAAACCGTTGGCGATGAGCCCTGCCGAAAAAAGGCTGTAGCCAAGCCCAGTCAGAACGCGCGCATCGGCCTTGCTCTCGAGCCACGCGGCGATCGGCGCAGTCACAAGCTGCGCCGCGCCAGAGACAATCATAATCATGCCGATTTCGAGCGGTGCGTGCCCCCGGATGAGGCCCAGGAATAGCGCCAACAAATAGACCGAGCCGTATAGGCCCAGCCCGAGCACGAAGCTCAATATGCAACCCAGCGTAAAGGTGCGCTCGCGGAAGCGATGGAGATCGAGAAAGGCATGCGGGCTATAGAGGCTACGCCAGATCGCGCTCGAGCCGGTCACGAGACAGATGGCGATGCAGCCATAAACGAAAGCACCTTGCCATTCGTATTTGGGCGCCTCGTTGAGCACCAGCTCGAGCGTGGCGAGAAATATCGCCGCCAGCGCCACGGCGAAATAGTCGATGCGGCGGAATTCTGCGCGATCCGGGTCCCCCAAGCGAACGAAGCCGATCACCAGGACAGAGATCACAATGCCCGGGACCAAGTTGATAAGGAATATCCAGTGCCAGTTGTAGTATTCGGTGAGATAGCCGCCGATCGCCGGGCCAACGGTCGGTGCGATGACGGCGAGCGTGCCGGCGAGCGCGGTGGCGGCGATTCGATGCCTCTCCGGCATCATGACGAACACCGACGTGAACACGCCGGGTATCAGCATACCGCCGCAGAAGCCCTGAACTACGCGCAGCGCGATGAACGGGGACAGGGTCGTGCACAACGCGCAGGCGACGCTTGCCAGCGTAAAGCCGAGCGTGGCGAGCGCAAACATCCAGCGCAGCGACAGCGCGCGTGTCAGCCAGCCAGTCAGCGGAATCGCGATCACCTCGGCCATCAGATAGCCGGTCTGGATCCAGCTCAGCTGGTCTGAGGTGACGGAGAGGGACGACTGGATGGTCGTGAAGGAACTGGCGACGATCTGGATGTCGAGCACCGCCATCGACATGCCGAGGCACATGGCCACGAAGCCGATCCAAATTCTGACGGTAGGGGCCATAAAGCGACTAGGCGGGTGCGTTGCTGGCACGAGTGTGCAGCTTTTGGACTTCCGGGTCCATGACGCGTTGCCAAAGCGGAGGGACCAAAGCGAGGAGGATGCTGCCGGCGTAACCGGCCGGCAGCTCGGGCGCGTCGGCGATCCATTCGAGTGTCTCGAACGGGGCGGCCGGGCGCGCATGGTGGCTGGAGTGGCGGCCCATGTTGAAGATCAGCGCATTGGCGAGCGCGTTGCTCGAATTCCAGCTATGGGCAGCGGTGACCGGCTCGTGGCCCTTGCCAAGCTGTCGCCGCGAGAGGCCGTAATGGGCGATGTAATTGAACAATTCCAGCACGACGATGCCGACGACGCTTTGCGCGGCGAACAGAGCCATGCTTCGGGCGCCCAGCGTCGCCAGGAGAGCCCCGTAGAGAACCAGCATGGCAAGGACGTCGCATGCGATCCTGTGTTGGAGAATCGTGCCGCCGCGAGCCGCGACGCGGCGGTTCTCGATGCCCCATGCGTCGGTAAACTGCGCCATCACCGTGCGCAGTAGGAAGCGGTAGAAACTCTCCCCAAGGCGTGCGCTGGCCGGATCGCGCTCGGTCGCT
The DNA here is from genome assembly GCA_035255625.1 of Rhizomicrobium sp. GTDB lineage: Bacteria > Pseudomonadota > Alphaproteobacteria > Micropepsales > Micropepsaceae > Rhizomicrobium. The sequence goes on from DATEZM010000238.1 coordinate 3,482, forward strand.
GCCCAGCGATGATGGCCGACGATATGCGCGACGCGGAAATGCCGGTAGCTCATGGCGGTAAGCATGACGAGGCCAAGAAGCCGCTCGGACCGGTTATGCCCGTGGACAAGCTCATGGGCCGCGAGGATCCCGAATACGCCAGTTGTCACGCCAACGGAAATCGCCAGCGCGGCAAAGCCCGTCGGACTCGCCGTGCGGCCCGCCACGACCGCCCAGGCGATGACAGCAAGCTGCACCGGCACAAAGAGGTTGGGAAGAAGCCGGAACTGGCGCGCGCCTCCCATAAGCACCTTTCCCTGGCCGCGGGACGTCACCAGCTCGGCACCGATCAGCGCACCAAGCAGGGCCGCTACAGTCAGGAACGGCGCCCATGGACCAACGATCAGATAGAGCAAGGGAATCGACAGCGCGAAGGCGAACGGACCGCAGAACCGGAGCGCGCCCAGCATGGTTCTAAGCCGTTCCGGCTGTCTGGCGGCGTGCGGCAAGCGCCATATCCTCCGTGCGGATCCGCCAGGTCAAGACGGCGGCGTTGAGGACGGTGAAGACAATCGCGACGCCGACTTCGCCGAAAGCGAGCGGTAGCACCGCGATTTCGCCGGCGACGACCAGATAGTTCGGATGACGCACGAAGCGGTACGGCCCTTTGCGCACCAGAGGCGCGCCGCCGATCGTGATGATGCGGGTCGTCCAATAAGGACCGAGCGTGGCGATCACCCAGACGCGGGCCAGCTGCAGCATGATGAAAATGCCAAACGCCCACCAGTGGATCGTCGCATCTGGCGGAAGCAGAAGCACGATCGCAGTCAACCAGGCGGCGTGCAGGACGACGATGAGCGGATAGTGCGCGCGCCCGATCTCCACCGCGCCGCGCGCCAGGAGCGCGCGCGTGTTGCGCTGCGCATAGACAATCTCGACCAGCCGTTGGACAGCGACGAGAAACAGGATGACGAAGATCGCCAGTCTCACGGGTTGCCGATCGCAAGGAAGGCTGCGGTGAAGCCGGGGCCGAGCGCTGTCATGAGCGTGCGCTGGTGGCGCCATTGCATGCGCTCCAGCACGAAGAGCGCGGTCACCGCAGACATGTTGCCATAGTCGCGCAACACATCGCGGCTCTCGGAAAGCGCGCCGCGCGCGATGCCAAACGCATCCTCGAGCGCGTCGAGCACCTTGGCGCCACCGGGATGACAGGCGAAGCCGTCGAAGTCCGAAAGCCGCAGGGTATTTGCCTCGAGATAGCCTTGCAGGATCGGCTTGAAGTCGTTTGCCACGAGCGAGGGGATACTCTGGGAGAAGATCGCCTTCAGACCGTCATCCTGCACATCCCAGCCCATGATGCCGAGGGAATCCGGCCACGTGTATTCGCCGCCGGCGCCGATCACAGCTCCATCGCCCTCGGTCGACAGGATCGCGCCCGCAGCACCATCGCCGAACAGCGCCGTCGCGACGATGTTGCTCTTCGAGATGTCGTCCTTGCGGAAGGTCAGCGCGCAGAGTTCGACCACCAGGAACAGAACGCGGCTGCCGGGATGGGCCTGCGCGAGTTCAGCTGCGCGGGTAAGGCCGACCACACCGCCGGCGCAGCCCAGCCCGAAGATCGGCAATCGTCGGACGTTGCGTCGCAGGTCGAGGCGCTCGATCACCAACGCGTCTAGGCTCGGCGTCGCGATGCCGGTGGTGGACGACACGACGACGGCGTCGATGTCTTCGCGCGCCAGACCCGCCTCATCGAGAAGCGCCAATGTCAGTTTTTCGAACAGATCGACGGCATTCTCGATGTAGAGCGAGTTGCGGTCGGTCCAGCCGTGGGCGTAGCTATACCAATCGATCGGCACGCAGGAATAGCGCCGCGCGATGCCCGTATTCTCGAACACCGGCATCAGTCGCGACATGTCGCGCCGGCCCTCGAACAAGGCGCCGGCACGTATCGAGACATCGGATTGGTCCAGAACAAAGGGCGGTACGGCACTCTTCAACGCCAGCAAGCGCGGCTGCATCATCGCTCCCAAAATCGTGCCCGTCCTGGAACGAGTATAGCCCTGCGAGGACGAAAGACCACGCCGCGGCATTTACGCCGTAATCGCGGAAGTTTCGCCCTACTCCGCGGCCTCGCGCGGCGAATCGGTGATCAACGCGGGAACGAGCGAGAGTGGATCACCGGCAGGCGCACCGACATAGTGCACCAGAGGTTCGAACACATCAAAAGCAAAGCGCAGCGCGTCGAGACCGGTCTGATCGATCGTCATAGCGACCGCGATCTGCTTGGTTCCATCGCGTTCCACTGGCAATCCCAAAGGCTTGATCTTGAGACCGATCACGAGGTGGTGAAACAGCGCGTCCGTGGGAAGCAGCATGGTGAGCTTGCGACAGCCGGAGCGCACGCAGAACTCGAGAAGACCGACCATCAAATGGTTGCGGGCGGTTTCCCGAACCGGCAGGTCAAGTGCTTCATCCACGCACACACGCGTGAGTTCGAATATCCCCTTGCCGCGCAACACGCCGGCTACCGAACAAGCCTCGGGAACGATCTCGGCGAGCACGTGGCGCCCAGTCGTCGGGAGAAGACGTTCCGCGCCGCGCACGTTGCCGCTGTCATCGGTCAATAGCAGATATGTCGCATCAGGACCGTCGAAACGGTCGACCAGCAGACCGTCTTTTCGCCGCAAGCGTTCGAGACCTCCGCCGTCGACTAGCATGCGATGGCGCAGGCAATACATGTCGTGAAGGGCATCCTGGTAGAGCAGCGCATTGCGGCTGGTAACGACTTCCAACATCGACGCTCCCTCTTCTCCGCGCGGCGCGAACGCTCGCCCCCGAAGGCAATAGTCGTCATCCCCCCGGATTGAGGGGGTGCAGGATGTCCGGAAAAAAATCGGGGCGCTGCGTCGTTTAGGCGCTGATTTGCCTGGTGGATATCGCGATTGCGACGGCCTGCGCACGCGTCGTGGCACCGAATTTGACAAGCGCATTCTGCACGTATTCGTGCACGGTTTGCTCGGCGATGCTCAGGATTTGGGAGATCTCCCAATCCGTCTTGCCGGCCGCCACCCAGGACAGGCACTCGCGCTCGCGCGGCGCGAGTCTGGGCTGGCGGGTTGGGATGGTCTGCTTGGCGCGCAATCTCTCCAGCTTGGCGTGGAGAAAGATCGAGGCCATATGGAGACACTTCTCCTCGGTCTTGCCGATCTCGTAGTGCTCCGCACCCATAGACACGATGACCGAGAGGCCTTCGCGGCTATAAATCGGAACGGCGAGACCCGCACTCATGCGAAACTCGCCCGCCTCTTCCAGGACGCGTGAGCCGCAGCGTCCTTCGTCGGTTCTTGCGGACCCCAGCGCACCGGAGAGTTCTGCATGCGCAGCTTGCGCACTATGGGATCGACGACGAGATAGTTGCGGTTCGTCCAGCGCGTCAGCCACTCTTCCGGCCAAGTCGTCGCCCAGAGGCGCTCGCTCGGCAGACCGACCGGTGGACGCGGATCGCCCACGAGGAAGTAGACCATGCCGAATTTGCTGATGTACTTCTGGAACGATGCGATCAGCGCCGACGGTTCGGTATGCCGGTCGATGTCCTCGATGAACTCGAACGTCGCTGCCGTCAGCATGACTCGCACTTGATTCCGCAGACCCGGCGCGCCATCCGCGCCGGCACAGGGCGAGACCGATCACTCTGCCGCGTTCCCGCCGGATCGTCGCTGCCGTGCCTTGAACTCGGCAACTTCCGCGATCTGCTCGGGACGAAGCTCGTCCACCGCCTGCATATATTCTGCCACAGGACCGCGTAGCAGAACAGAGGGACACTGGCCCTCGTAGTTACCGATGTTCGGGCGGTGCTGCTGGTAACCAACGAGCGCGGCCAGATCCGGTGGAAAGGTACGCGCGATCTCCGGCGGATAGACGAGCCACTGGTTCTCGTATGGCTTGAGCCAGCCCAGCATATAGCTGAACACCACACCGGTTCTCGGCAGTTGCGTCCGGTTGGCGCCAGCGCCGTGAAGCGTCGAACCCAGAAAGACGAGCGCCGAACCGGGCTCCATTTCGGCATAAATGCAGTCGTCATGATCGAGATAGTACTGGTCCTGGCAGCGATGGCTGTTGGGCCAGACCATCGTCGCGCCGTTTTCACGCCGGTAGGGCGTGAACGGCCACATCACGTTGATCAAATATTCGATCTGCCCCTTCGGCCCCTGCCACATATCCTGGTCGCGATGCGGGTTCTGCTCTCCCTCGCCCGGCCAAACCTCAAGGCCCTGGGCGAGATTGAGTTGAAAGCGATCGCAATTGGGCCCGAGCACGGCCTGGGTAAGCGCCAAGATGAGCGGGTTCTGTGCGAACGCCGCGGCGTGAGGCGAGCGCTTCAGCAGGCCGCCGAACCGTTTGGTGCGACGGCCATAAAAATCGCCGTCGCTGAACGGCGTCTTAGCAAAGCGCTCGCGGAGATCGCCGTGGAAGGCCGCAACCTTCGACTTCGGCACCAGGTTAGGAATGATGCAATAGCCGGTTTCAAACAATTCGCGCATCCATTCGGACGCGTTGACCGCACGCTGGGCATAGGCAACCGACATGGGAATATCCTTCTTGCTTCAGATACCAATCCCAGCGTGTTTCACGCAGCCTTGACGATCGCATCCAGCTCCAGCACCGGGTGGCGCCAGCCCATGCGCATACGAAGCAGCTGCAGCGTGGCCGGCGAGATCTTGATCAGCAACGCGCCGATCATCTCGCCATTGACGTCGCGCGGGAGACCAAGCGGTTCGCACTCCCATCCCACAGCCATGATCGTCGACAGGAAGCCCGGCGCCGCGACACAGGTGTAGCGGGTGATGCCGTAGAGCAGCGCCAGCTCGACCATGCCGACCGCGAGATTGCTCTGCACCATGAAGGAGTCGCGGCCCCGAAGATGCGTGGCGGCACAGAAACGCGTGATCTCCCAGATATCCTCGCCGACGGGAACGCCGCCGTCGCACACCATGGGAAAGACTTCGCTCATCAGGTGCGGTCGCGTGGTCGGCAGCAGACGGACGGAGCCCAGATGCGTTTCCTTCGCCTCGTCGGTCACCACGAGGTAGGTGGCGTGCTGGTTGTCGAACTGGTCCAGTTCATACTCGCCGTCAACGACAGGAACATTCCATTTCATGGCGTCGACGAAGATGCGCTTTCGGTCGCGATGCATCGCATCGACGGCGGGACGATATTTCTCGCGGTTATTTGCGGTGATGACGAGTACCATTGGTTGTCTCCCTTAATTCTGTATCGGGAGACTTGCATCGATCGGCGCGCGCGACATTCCCCTAACTAGGGGATGCGTCAATTCACGAGATCGGCGAACGCCAATTGACTGTCGAACAGGGCGCGCACGATGAGCTGCATGCGGGTGGCGACTTCGTATTTCCGCTTGGCGT
>DATEZM010000239.1:0-4275 GCA_035255625.1 Rhizomicrobium sp.
CGCTCGAGATCGTCGTGCCCGAAAGTTCGCTGCTCAAGCCGCGGCCGCCGGGCGCGGTGGCGGCGGGCAATGTCGAAACCAGCCAGGCGGTGGTCGATTGCCTGTTCGGCGCACTCGGTGTGCTCGCCGCGAGCCAAGGCACGATGAACAATCTCACCTTCGGCAACGCGCGGCATCAATACTACGAGACGGTCTGCGGTGGCGCGGGCGCGGGCCGCGATTTCGACGGACAATCGGCTGTGCACACGCATATGACCAATTCGCGACTGACCGATCCGGAGGTTCTTGAATCGCGCTATCCGGTGCTGCTCGAGGAGTTCCGCATCCGTGCCGGTTCCGGTGGCGCAGGCGCGCATCGCGGCGGCGATGGCACCGTGCGTCGCATCCGCTTCCGCGAGGCAATGACCTGTGCGATTCTGTCGATGCGGCGCGAGACCGCGCCATTCGGACTCGAAGATGGCGCCCCCGGCAAAAAGGGCCGCAATACCGTCGTCCGGAAAGATAGTTCGCGCGTTCCGTTGCGGGGCTGCGACGAGGCCGAGCTCGCCGCAGGCGATGCAATCGAAGTCGAGACGCCCGGTGGCGGTGGATTCGGAAAGGTTAGGACATGACGACAATCCTCGTTACCGGCGCCAACCGCGGCATCGGATTGGAGCTCGTGACGCAATATGCGGCAGATGGCGCCGAGGTCATCGCCTGTTGCCGGGCGCCAGAGAAAGCCGATGCCCTGAACGCCCTCGTCAAGAAGGCTCGTAACGTTCGCGTCGCGGCGCTGGATGTCGCCGATCCGCAGTCGGTGGCATCTTTGAAGAGTGATCTTGGTGACACGCCGATCGACATACTCATCAACAATGCCGGGGTCGGTGGACCGCGAGAGCGTGCAAAAGGCATCATCGACGCCGACGGGTGGCTCGGCATCTTCGCCGTCAACAGCATCGCACCGGTAACGATGGCGGCTGCCTTTCACGACAACTTGAAGACCGGACGCGACAAGAAACTCGTCACTATCACCAGCCAGCTGGGCTCGATCACTAGTGCCGGTGGCGCCTATCCCTATTATGCGTCCAAGGCGGCAGTGAATTCCTTCATGCATGGCCTGTCAAAGGAATGGGCGCGCGACGGAATCCTCGTCGGCATTTTTCATCCGGGGTGGGTCAAGACCGACATGGGCGGGCAAAGCGCACCGGTGACTCCGGCACAGAGCGCGATCGGATTGCGCGCCCGCATCGCCGAACTCTCGGTCGAAAACAGTGGCAGCTTCCGCGATTACACCGGCCGGGAGCTACCGTGGTAACTCACGCCGCGTTCTTCGTGCGCGGATTGTAGTTCAAGATCGGGCCGAGCCAGCGTTCGGCGGTGACGAGGTCCCAACCCTTTCGCCTGGCGTAATCCTCGACCTGATCTCGCTCGATCTTGCCTGTGCCGAAATAGCGGCTCTCGGGATGGCTGAAATAGAATCCGGAGACCGACGATCCCGGCCACATGGCGTAGCTCTCCGTCAGCGTCACGCCGATCTTGGCTTCCGCGTCGAGTAGCTTGAACAGCGCCGCCTTTTCGCTGTGCTCGGGCTGCGCCGGATATCCAGGCGCGGGACGGATGCCGCGATACTTCTCAGCAATCAGCTCATCGTTGCTGAGCGTCTCGTCCGGCGCATAGCCCCAGAAGTCCTGGCGCACGCGGGCGTGCAGGCGCTCGGCGAAAGCTTCGGCCAGCCGGTCGGCGAGCGCGGAAAGCAGGATCGCAGAATAGTCGTCATGTGCGTCCTTGAACGCCTTCACCCGCGGCTCTTCGCCGATACCGGCGGTGACGACGAAGGCACCGATGAAGTCGTCGGTCCCCTTCGGCGCGATGAAGTCGGCGAGCGCCATGTTGGGCCGACCCTGCTCGCGCATCATCTGCTGACGCAACGTGTGCAGCGTGGCAATAGGGAATTTGCGCGCCTTGTCGCCATAGACCGCAACGTCGTCGTCGCCCGCGGCGTTCGCCGGGAAGAAGCCGACCACCGCGCGCGCCGTCAGCCATTTCTCGTCGATGATCTTCTCCAACATCGCCTTGGCGTCGGCATAGAGCGAGCGCGCGGCCTCACCAACCTTGTCGTCGTCGAGGATGGAGGGAAATTTTCCGACCAGTTCCCAGGTCTGAAAGAAGGGCGACCAGTCGATATAGCCTGCGAGTTCGGCGAGATCGTAGCTGTCATATACTCGGGTGCCGAAGAATTTCGGAACCGGCGGCTTGTAAGCGGCCCAGTCGAACTTCGGCTTGTTGGTCCGAGCCTGTGACAGCGTCAGCCGGCGCTCCGGGGAGCGTTGGGCGGCATGTTTCTTAGCGATCTCCTCATATTCCTTGCGAACGTCGGCGACGAACGTGGGCTTCTGCGTCTTCGACAACAGGCTGGAGGCGACGCCAACGGCGCGGCTGGCGTCTGTGACGTAGACGGTCTGGCCGCGGCGATAGCCGGGGTCGATCTTGACCGCAGTGTGGACGCGGCTCGTCGTGGCACCACCGATCAGGAGCGGGATATCGAAGCCCTGGCGTTCCATCTCGTTCGCGACATGGACCATCTCGTCGAGCGAGGGTGTGATGAGGCCCGACAGCCCGATCATGCTTGCGCCCTGCTCGCGCGCGGTGTCGAGAATCTTCTGCGTCGGCGTCATCACGCCGAGATCGATCACTTCGTAGCCATTACACTGGAGCACGACGCCGACGATGTTCTTGCCGATGTCATGGACATCGCCCTTGACGGTCGCCATGACGATCCTGCCGGCAGGCTCTTTTTTTGTCTGGTTTTTCGCCTGCTCGGCTTCCATGAAAGGCAGAAGATAGGCGACGGCCTTCTTCATCACCCGTGCCGACTTCACCACCTGCGGCAGGAACATCTTGCCCGAACCGAACAGATCGCCGACCACATTCATGCCGACCATCAACGGACCCTCGATAACATCGAGCGGCCGCGTCGCCGATGCGCGCGCCTCTTCGGTGTCCGCGCTCACGAAAGTGTCGATGCCATGGACGAGCGCGTGGGTGATGCGTTCGCCGACGGGAAGCGAGCGCCACGCCGCATCTTCCACGACTGCCGCCGAACCGTCGCCCTTGTAACGCTGGGCCAGTTCGAGCAGCCGCTCGGTCGCATCCGCGCGGCAGTTGAAGAGCACATGCTCGATGCCTTCTCGCAAAGGCGTGGGGATGTCCTGATACACGCCAAGCTGGCCGGCATTGACGATGCCCATGTCCATGCCGGCTTTGATGGCGTGAAACAGGAATACCGAATGCATCGCCTCGCGCACCTTCTCGTTGCCACGGAACGAGAAGGAGAAGTTGGAAAGCCCGCCTGAGATATGGCTGTAGGGGCATTCCTTGCGAATGACCGACGCCGCCTCGATGAAGGCCTTGCCGTATTCGTTGTGCTCCTCGAGACCAGTGGCAACCGCGAAGATGTTGGGATCGAAAATGATGTCCTCGGGCTGGAAACCGACCGTCTCGGTGAGAATTTTGTAGGCGCGCTTGCAGATTGCGATCTTGCGCTCTTTGGTGTCGGCTTGGCCCTGCTCGTCAAACGCCATGACGACCACTGCGGCGCCGAAGCGCAGGCATTTGCGGGCATGGGCGACGAACGGTTCTTCGCCTTCCTTGAGGCTGATCGAATTGACGATGGGTTTGCCCTGGCACACTTTCAGGCCGGCCTCGATCACGCTCCATTTCGAGGAATCGATCATCAGCGGCACGCGCGCCACGGCGGGCTCCCCGGCAATCAGATTCAGGAAGCGCGTCATCGCCGCTTCGGAGTCGATCAGGCCCTCGTCCATGTTGACGTCGATGATCTGGGCGCCGTTCTCGACCTGGCCGCGGGCCACGTCGAGCGCGCCTTCATAGTCATCGGCCGCGATCAGTTTTCGGAACCTGGCTGAACCGGTGATGTTGGTGCGCTCGCCGACATTGACGAAATTGAGTTCGGGCGTAAGCGTGAAGGGCTCCAGCCCCGACAGGCGCATCTGGCGCGGACGCTGCGGTATCTCGCGCGGCGGAAGATCGGCAACGAGGCGGCCGAATTCGCGGATGTGTTCCGGCCTCGTGCCGCAGCAGCCACCGACGATGTTGACGAGACCGGAACGCGCGAACTCCTCGATCAGCGCGCCCATGTGCTCTGGCGTGTCGTCATAGCCGCCAAACTCATTGGGCAGCCCAGCATTGGGATGGGCGCTCACCAGCGTATCGGCGACGGTGGAGAGTTCGGCGATGTAAGGCCGTAGCTCCTTGGCGCCGAGCGCGCAGTTGAGG
>DATEZM010000240.1:0-5882 GCA_035255625.1 Rhizomicrobium sp.
GCGGAGAACTTGGCGACTTCGGCCTCGTCGATGGTGGCATCGGTCATGAACGAATTCGCGTTGAGGGTTCACCGCCTACCGTCTATGTAGGCCCCGATCAGGCGCACGGCAAACGGAACGGTATGGCCAAGATTGCGATGAAATTCGGCGGCACCTCGGTGGCCGACCTGGACCGCATTCGCCATGTCGCGATCTTGGTGAAGCGCGAGCGCGACCGCGGCAACCAGGTCGCTGTGGTCGTCTCGGCCATGGCGGGTGAGACCAACAAGCTGATTGCTTGGACCAACGAGATCGCCAAGGCGTCCGGCGCCAACGCATCTGCCATTCCCGACCCGCGCGAACAGGACGTCATCGTTGCCACGGGTGAACAGGTCACTGCCGGGCTGCTCGCGGTCGCGCTCGGTGCGCTCAATGTTCCGGCGCGCTCTTGGATGGGCTGGCAGATTCCGATCCGCACGTCCTCCGTGCATGGCCATGCCCGTATCGAGGGGCTCGAGGGCGACCTGATGGACGAGAGCCTGGCCAAGGGCGAGGTCGCGGTGGTCGCCGGCTATCAGGGCGTCGCCGCGCATGACCGCATCTCGACGCTCGGCCGCGGCGGCTCGGACACTTCCGCGGTTGCCGTCGCTGCCGGCCTCAAGGCCGACCGTTGCGACATCTACACCGACGTCGACGGAGTCTACACCACCGATCCGCGTATCGTGCCCAAGGCGCGGCGTTTGGAGAAGATCGCTTATGAGGAGATGCTCGAACTGGCCTCACTGGGCGCCAAGGTTCTGCAGACGCGGGCAGTCGAGATCGCCATGCTTCACCGCGTGCCCACCCGAGTCCTTTCGACCTTCGATCCGGACCGCGGCGGCACGCTTCTGTGCGACGAGGAAGATATCGTGGAAAAGAAACCGGTCACCGGCATCGCCTATAGCCGAGACGAGGCGAAGATCACGCTGCACAAGATCCCGGACCGTCCTGGCATCGCAGCGGCGATCTTCGGGCCGCTTGCGGATTCCGGCGTCAACGTGGACATGATCGTCCAGAACGTCTCGGAGGACGGCAAGAAGACCGACCTCACCTTCACCGTAGCGCGCGGCGAGCTTCAGCGCGCGCTGGCTTCGATCGAGAAGGCGGCCGAGCAGATCGGCTATCGCGAGATGACGCACGACGCCGACGTTGCCAAGGTCTCGATCATTGGCATCGGCATGCGCGCCCACCCCGGCGTCGCGCAGACAATGTTCCGCACGCTGTCGGAGAAGGGCATCAACATCCAGGTCATCTCGACCAGCGAGATCAAGGTCTCCGTGCTGATTGCAGAGGAATATGTCGAACTCGCGGTGCGCGCGCTGCATTCGGCCTACGAGCTGGACGTGGCGTAGATGACCACGCGCAGGAGAGAATTCTAATGCCGGTTTCCGCAGGCGGTCCGCGCATTCTCCTGCGACGCCTGCGTGAAATCATGGCCGAGCAGACGAGTGCGCAGACGCGCCTCGACAAGCTCGTCACCGTGATCGCCACCATCATGGTGGCGGAAGTCTGCTCGATTTACCTGCGCCGCGCCGGCAAGGCGCTCGAGCTGTTCGCAACGGAAGGCCTGAACCGCGGCGCCGTCCACAACACACGGCTGAAGCAGGGCGAGGGGCTGGTGGGCCTCGTCGCGGGGACAGCAGAGCCGGTGAACCTTTCCGACGCACCGTCCGACCCGCACTTTTCCTATCGCCCCGAGACCGGCGAGGATCCGTACAAATCCTTTCTCGGCGTGCCGATCGTGCGCGGCGGCCAGGTGTTCGGCGTACTGACCGTGCAGAACCGCGCGGCGGTCCTCTATTCGGAGGAAGAAGTCGAGGCGCTGCAAACCGTCGCCATGGTGCTGGCGGAGGTCGTGGCGCAAGGCGGATTGTTTAAGCTTTCCGAACTCGACGAACCGGAACTGCGTGCCGACCGGCTGCGCACGTTCCACGGGGAGGGACTGTCCGAAGGCGTCGGCATCGGCCGTGTCGTGCTGCACGAGCCGCGCGTGCGCGTCGAGCGCATGATCGCCGACGATCCGCACGAAGAGCTGACGCGCCTCGAAGACGCCATCGGCTCGCTGCGCGACTCCGTAGATCGCATGCTGGAGGCCAGCGAACTCGACCTGACCGGCGAAGGCCGCGAGGTGATCGAGGCTTACCGCCTCTTCGCCCACGACCAGGGTTGGCGCCAGCGCATGCGCGACGCGGTGCGCACCGGGCTGACCGCCGAGGCCGCGGTCGAGCGCGTGCAGGATGAAATGCGTGTGAAGGTGCAGCGCCTCGACGATCCGGTGCTGCGCGAACGCATGCACGATCTCGACGATCTTGCCCGTCGTCTGCTGCGCCATCTGACCGGCGACGGCGGGCCGCAGGAATTGCCGCCCAACGCCGTGATCGTGGCCCGAGCCATGGGGCCGGCCGAGCTTCTGGACTATAGCAGCGAGCGCCTCGTCGGACTGGCGCTCGAGGAGGCGGCCACGACTTCTCATGTCGCCATCGTCGCCCGCTCGATGGGGCTGCCGCTGATCGGCTCGATCAAGGGTCTCACCGACTCGGCGCGTCCTGGCGATTCCATCGCCATCGACGGCGAGACGGGCGAGTTGCATCTGCGGCCGCCCGCCGAACTTGTCGCAGCTTTCGAGATGAAGCGCGCCCTGCGCGAGCAGGTTCAGGCGCGGTTCGCGGCGCTGCGCGATCTCCCCGCGGTCACCAAGGATGGCGTGCCGATCAAGCTGATGATGAATGCCGGTCTCAAGCTCGACATGCCGCACCTGGCCGAGTCCGGCGCTGACGGCGTCGGCCTGTTTCGCACCGAGCTGCAATTCATGATCGGCGAGACGATGCCGCGGCTGGCCGACCAGGTGCAGTTCTATCGCGGGATTCTCGATGCGGCCGGCGACAAGCCGGTGGTGTTCCGCACCCTCGATCTCGGCGGCGACAAGGTGCTGCCCTATGCGCGCTGGGAGCGCGAGGAGAATCCGGCGCTAGGCTGGCGCGCGATCCGCATCGCGCTCGATCGCCCGGCGCTGCTGCGCTACCAGGTTCGCGCGCTGCTCATCGCGGCGGCGGGGCGCACGCTGCGAATTCTTCTGCCGATGGTCTCCAATGTCGACGAGTTCAACCGCGCCCGCGCGCTGATCGACCGCGAGACCGAGCGGGCGAGGTTGCTCGGAACCGACCGACCGCGGCAGGTCCTGGTCGGTGCGATGCTGGAAGTTCCCTCGCTCGCCTTCATGCTTCCCCAGTTGATGCGCTCGGCGGATTTCGTATCGATCGGCTCGAACGACCTGCTGTCTTTTGCGTTCGCGGTCGATCGGACCAACCCGCGCGTCGCGCGGCGCTACGACGTGCTTAATCCTGCCGCGCTCTATCTGATCCGTCTGATCGTCAACAGCGCCGCCGAGGCGCATGGCGAATTGTCGCTCTGCGGCGAGATGGCGGGGCGCCCGCTGGATGCCATGGCTCTGCTCGGATTGGGCCTTCGGACCCTGTCGATGCATCCGGCGAACATCGGACCCATCAAATTGATGATTCGGAGCATGAATCTGAGCGAAGTGACGCCGTTTGTGGACAAACTTTGCGGCCGGACCGATCACAGCCTGCGGACCAGGTTGGCGGCCTTCGCTGCCGAAAGGGGCATCGCCCTGAAATAAACCGAGGTGTCGCGACTTTGCGGCAGTGATCTTGCTTTCGACTGTAAATATTGACAAAATTGCTTCATCGAATGTCGAAAGGGTTCTCCATGCGCTTTGTGCTGCCATCTGTTGTTCTTGCCGCCGGCCTCCTTTTGTCTGTCGCCGGTGCGTCGGCGCAGAGCCAGCCGACTGTCTCGCCGGCAAGCCCCGCCGTCGCCCCCGCAGGATCGGCGACCACACCGGCTCCCTCCGATGTCGACAATGGCGACGTGGTGACTTGCCGCTATGAGAAGACGACCGGTTCACTGTTCGCCAAGCGCATTTGCCATACGCAGCGCGAATGGAAGCAGATGCAGACGGACGCGAAGGACATGCTGAACAATCTGGACAACGGCCGCGCTGTAAATCTCGGCGGTTAATTTCAGGCGAAGGGGGAACACATGCTGAAGTCGATCGGCGGATTGATGCTGGGACTGGTTCTGAGTGCCGGCGCCGCCTTGGCGCAGACCTCCATTCCGCCCGTTCTTCCAGCCAATCCTGTCCCCGGCGTGGCGCCGCCGCCTGCAGGCAGCGTCTCGAACGCGCCGATCACCGACGACACCATCGTCTGCAAGTACGAGCGCGACACGGGCACGCTCTTTATGATTCAGGTCTGCCGTACTCAACGCGCCTGGAAGATTATGCAGGCCGACGCCCAGGAGTTCATGGAGTTCGGGTTCCGCGGGTCGCACCAGAAGGACGAAGGTAGCGGCGGAAGCTGATCGGCTCCTAGGGGCCTCTAGACCGCCCAACGCTGTCGCTGGCGCTTTTGTGTCGCCCGGGACACGAAATCCCTAGGGATTCCGAACCTTTTGAAGAATTGGCTGGCGGGCGTACGCCGCAGCGGATATCTGTTGCCCGATGACCAAAGTGACACGCCTGACGGTGGACGATGGTGGCAATATCAAGAGCCGCCGCATCCATCTGCGCGAGATTTCCGGCGATAGCGATACTCCGCTCGAGACCGTGGGCCAGGACCTGCGGGCCGCGCGCCTGCGCAGAGGCGACGATCTCGCGACGGTGTCCAAGGTGCTCAAGATCCGCAAGGATCACCTCGAGGCGATCGAGGAAGACCGGCTGGAACAGCTTCCCGGCCGTACCTATGCCGTAGGCTTCGTGCGGTCTTATGCCGACTATCTCGGCCTCGACACCGCCCAATGCCTCGAACGGTTCAAGGCGGAAATTGCCGGCCGTTCCGACTCCGACAATGTCCCGGCCGTCACGGTGATCGATGAGGACGAGCACCGCCGCCTGCCGCAGGGCTGGATCATCATCGCAGCCGTGATCGTGGCGTTGATGATCTACGGTGCCTATTACGTGCTGACGTCGACGAGTTCGATGACGGCCGAACCGGTTGCCGCACCGCCGTCGCAACAGGTTGCGCCCAAGCCTGTCGCGCGTGTTCTGCCTCCGCCCGTTCAGCGGCCAGTGCAGCAGTCTGCGCCAGCGACGATCCCTGCACTGACTCCTTCGACGCAGGGGGCGGCTCCTGGCCCGGCGCCCTCGCCAACAACGCAACCCGCTGCCAACGCGACCGCACCGGCTGCCGTGCCACCGCCTGCGTCCTTGCCGCAAGGCCAGGTCTTTGGCGCCAACAATCATGGCGCGCGCGTCGTGCTGCGCGTGCATCAGACCACGCGCATCCTGATTCAAGGTGAAGACGGCATGGTCTACATCAACCGCACGCTGCAACCGGGCGACAGCTATCAGGTGCCCAATGTCGTCGGCCTGACGCTGACGACGACGAATGCAAATGCGGTCGAGATCGATCTCGACGGTGAATCGAAGGGCTTCGCCGGCAAACAGCCAGGCGTCGCAGAGGGGCTTCAGCTCGACCCGCAGTCGATCGTCGACCGCACCAGCGGAGGCCAGCAATGAGCTTGAGAGCGTATCGCGACATCCACCGGCGCAAATCACGCCAGATCATGGTCGGCAAGGTTCCGGTCGGCGGCGACGCACCGATCAGCGTGCAGACCATGACCAACACCGTCACGGGCGACGCCCGCGCCACCATCGACCAGATCCGTGCCATCGAGGAAGCCGGCGCCGATATCGTGCGCGTCTCGTGTCCCGACGAGGACGCGACCAAGGCGATGAAGGCGATCTGCAAGGCCGCCGCCATTCCGGTCGTCGCCGACATCCATTTCCACTACAAACGCGCCATCGAGGCGGCGGTGAACGGCGCCGCCTGTCTGCGCATCAATCC
>DATEZM010000241.1:0-2461 GCA_035255625.1 Rhizomicrobium sp.
GGCTCGACTCTGACAACCAAGCCTCGAGATCGTCTCCCAGCATATCTTCGGCAAACAGCGCGTCCATGTCGGCGCCGCCCATGTCGCGCAGGGCCCAGACCGCGAGCGCGTATTCGTTGGCGACAAAGCCGAGCGGGCGCAAGCGCAGCCGCTCGAGCCGGCGCGTCAGCAACATGCCCAGCGTCTGGTGCGCGAGGCGGCCTTCGAAGGGATAGCAGACCAGATACTCCTTCGAACCGCGCGGGAAGGTCTCGACCAGGAGTTGGCCCGGCTGGGGCACCACCGACCGAAACTCCTGCACGCGCAGCCATTCTCCGACCGGATCGGGCAGCCGCGCCCAGCTCTGCGGCCGTGACACCATTTCGCGTACGCGCTGCGCCAGAAAGGTCGAGAGCGGAAACTTGCCGCCATTGTAGGACGGGATCTGCGCCTCGGCCTCCTGGGTGCGGCTGACATAGGCGCCGTCCTCGCGCATGCCCTCGAAGCGCAGCACATGACCAGAGAAGACGAAGGTGTCGCCAGACACCAGCTGCTCGACGAAATATTCCTCGAGCTGGCCGAGTACGCGCCCGCCGGCGCCGGTCGGCTTGCCGCGCGCCTGCAATCGGATGTCGACCATCGGGTCTTCGACAATGACGCCGGCATTCATGCGGTATTGCCGGGCCAGCCGCGGATGGGCGAGCCGCCACAGTCCCTCGGGTGTTTTTCGCAAGCGCGCATAGCGGTCATAGCGCTTGAGCGCATAGCCGCCGGTGGCGACGAAATCGACGACGTCGTCGAAATCCTTGCGCACCAGATGTGCGTAGGGAGATGCGGAGCGTACTTCGGCGTAGAACGCATCGGCATCGAACGGTTTCGAGCACGCCATGCCGAGCACATGCTGCGCCAGCACGTCGAGCCCGCCGCGCTTCAGGCGTTCGCCGTCGAGTTCGCCGGCCAGGACGGCGTCGCGCGCGGCGTTGCATTCGAGCACTTCGAAACGGTTGGCCGGCACCAGCAGCGCCTGGCTCGGCTCGTCGAGCCGGTGATTGGCGCGGCCGATACGCTGCACCAGCCTTGCGGCGCCCTTCGGCGCGCCGATGCAGATCACTTTGTCGACCGCACCCCAGTCGATACCGAGATCGAGCGTCGAGGTACAGACCACGGCGCGCAAGTTGCCGCGCGTCATCGCCGCCTCGACCTTGCGCCGCTGCTGCGGCGCGAGGCTGCCGTGATGCAGCGCGATGGCGAGGTTGTCGCTGTTGATGCGCCACAATTCTTGGAACGTGCGCTCCGCCTGGCTGCGGGTATTGACGAAGACGAGCGCGGTCTTCGCCTCCCTGATCGCCGTCATCACATCACCCATGGCGTGACGCGCAAGATGGCCGGCCCAGGGAACGTAGGAATCCGAGGCGCTAATCGAGATCTGCGGCCTGGCGCCGGCGCGGCCGATCACCAGTGCCGAGCGCGCGTCGCCGCTCATCGGCTGCGGCATGAGATAGCGCTGCAAGGGCGCTGGATCGGCGACGGTCGCCGAAAGCCCGACGCGGCGATGACCTGGCGCCAGCGTCTGCAACCGCGACAGACCGAGCGCCAGCAGGTCGCCGCGCTTGGAATTGTGCATGGCATGGAGTTCGTCGAGCACAACGGCCTTGAGATCTGCGAACATCAGACCGGCACCGGGATTGGAGAGCAGCAGCGCAAGCTGCTCTGGCGTCGTCAGCAATATGTCGGGTGGTGCGTGGCGCTGGCGCTGACGCTTCGAGACAGACGTGTCGCCAGTCCGCGTCTCGACGCGGATCGGAAGTCCCATCTCGGCGACCGGCGCCTCGAGATTGCGCGCCACGTCCACCGCGAGCGCCTTCAGCGGCGAGATGTAGAGCGTGTGAAGGCACGCGCTCCGACGCTTCGGCAGCGCAGCCAGATCGATCAGGCTCGGCAGGAAACCAGCCAGCGTCTTGCCGCCACCGGTCGGCGCGACCAGAAGCACAGATTCGCCGCGCGCCGCGTGTTCGATCAACGCCGCCTGATGCGGGCGAATGGTCCAGCCGCGCGAAGAGAACCAGCCGGAGAAGGTGACTGGCAGCGTGAGCACGAGTTCCTCCTCCGTCAGGTCGGAGGAAAAATGCGAGGCCTTACCCGCCGTCATTTTTGCGTTCAGTGCCATCTCCCCCCTAGTCTGCCCCAAAGAAGCGCGGAGGAACAGATCATGTACAACCTGATGCTCAAGGACGGCATCCTCAAGGGCAAACGCATTCTCGTGACGGGCGGCGGCACCGGGCTGGGCGAGGTGATGAGCGAGGCTTATGCCCAGCTTGGCGCGACGGTCTACATCTGCGGCCGGCGCAAGGCCGTGCTAGATGAGACCGCGAAGAAGATCGCCGGCGACACCCGTTCCACGGTGAAGGGCATCGCCTGCGACATCCGCGTGGCAGAAGCGGTCGACGACATGGTCGCGCAGATCTGGGCCGACGGCGGCGCG
>DATEZM010000242.1:0-10483 GCA_035255625.1 Rhizomicrobium sp.
CACAGATGCAGCGCTGAAGCGGCTGACGATGCCGGTGTTCGCGATTTTGGGAGGCCGGGACGCGATGATCGACTCCGCAGGAACGCGGCGCAGACTCGAGGCGCAGGTGCCGGGCGTCGACATCCGCTGGCTCGCCGAGGAGGGGCATTTCCTGCGCGGTCAGACGGAAACGATCGACGCGTTCCTGGGCAAGGCGAACCATCTGCCATGAGCGACAGACTGGTCGAGCGCGACGGCTGGCGCCTCTTCGAGTGTGATGCCGGTGGACCGCCGATCGCGGCGGAACGCGATGCCGTCGACATCATCAGCGCGACCTTCACCGCCAAGCCGGACTGGATCGTCATTCCCGTGGCGCGGCTGGGCGCTGGCTTTCTCGACCTCAAGACCGGCGTTGCCGGCGCAGTGCTGCAGAAATTCGTCAACTACGAGTTTCGCGTCGCGATCCTGGGCGACGTGAGCGCGGCGACGGCGGCAAGCAAGCCGCTGGCCGATTTCGTGCGCGAGACCAATCGCGGCAAGCAGATCTGGTTCGTGCCCGACTGGCCCGAACTCATGGCGCGACTGGCGCGCTAGGCCGGAATACGCACTGGCAGCTTGGTGATACCGAGCACGAAATTGGAGACCAGTCGCTCCGGTTCGCCGACGACGTCGATGCGTGGGAAGCGTTTCAGGATCTCTTCCCACAGGATGCGAAGCTGCATCTCGGCGACGCGGTTGCCCATGCAGCGATGGATGCCGAATCCGAACGCGACGTGGTGCCGGGCCCGGTCGCGGTCGATGATGAAATCATAAGGCCGCTCGATCACCTCTTCGTCGCGATTGCCCGAGACATACCACATGACCACGCGGTCGCCCTTCTTGATCTTGTGACCCTTGAATTCGACATCGCTGAGCGCGGTGCGGCGCATGTGGGCGAGCGGCGTCTGGTAGCGGATGATCTCGGACACCATGTTGGTCACAAGGCTCGGGTCGTTGCGCAGCTTGTCGTATTGGTCAGGGCTCTGGTTGAGCGCGAGCAGCCCGCCCGAGATCGAGTTGCGCGTCGTGTCGTTGCCGCCGACGATCAGCAGCATCAGATTGCCGAGATACTCGATCGGATTGTCGAGCATATTCTTTGTCGCCGGATCGTGTGCCAGGAGCGAGATGAAATCGAATTTGGGCGGCGCGGCCTGGCGTTCGTGCCACAGCCGGGTGAAATATTGCAGGCATTCCAGCAGGATTTCCTGACGGCGCTGCATCGTGATCGCGGTGCTGCCGACGGTTTCCGACGAGGTCGTCGTGTCGGACCAATAAGGCAGCAGGTGGCGATCCTCCCATGGGAAGTCGAACAGCGTCGCCAGCATCTGGGTCGTCAGTTCGATCGAAACGTGCTGCACCCAGTCGAACGTCTCGCCGCGGGGCAAGCCGTCCAGAATTTTGCCGACCCGTTCGCGGATCAGCACTTCGAGATCGGCGAGGCGTGTCGGCGCGACGGCGGGCGATGCAGCGCGCCGCTGACGATCATGCACGGGCGGATCGGAGGCAATGAACATCGGCGGCGCGAACTCTGGCGGGTTGTCGCCGATCACGATGTTGTGCTGCGACGAGAACACCTGATGGTTCGCGTCCACTGCGACGATGTCGTTGAACTTGGTGATCGACCAATAGGGGCCGTGCATGCTGTTGGCGCAGTAATGCACCGGCGCATCCTGGCGCAGACGATCGAAAAACGGCCAATGGGTGTTGCTGGCGAACCGTTCGGGCTTGGAGACGTCGAGGCTTTCCAGCGGCGTCGACCACGCTTCCTCGCGCGCCTGGTCAAGCGCCCTGCGTTGTTCGATACCCATACGCACCCCCATGTTTCACGCCTTATACCGTCAGGGTATGAGTAGAGTCGAAACCGCCGTCCGTTCGCGCGGCGCGTGCTGCAGTGCAGCAGGACTTGAGGGAATTGAGCATGACCTGGTCCATCGTCACCTATGATCCCAAGACCGGTGCGTTCGGCGCAGCGGTGGCGACCAAGGCCTTTGCATCCGGCACGTTCGTGCCCTTCGTGCGCTCCAGCGTCGGCGCGGTCGGCACCCAGTCGCTGACCAACCGCTATCTGGCGCCGGTGGTGCTGGACGGGCTGGCGCGCGGGCTGTCGCCAAAGCTCGCGATCGAAGCCGCGGTTGCCGGCGACGAGGGCCGCCATGTACGGCAGATCCATGCCGTGGACCGTCACGGCAATTTCGCCGGCTGGACCGGCAAGCATTGCGTCGAATGGGCCGGCCATCTCGGCGAAGCTTATGTCAGCGTCGCAGGCAACATGCTGTCCAATGACAAGGTGGCGCGGGCCACGCTCGACGGATTCAAGGCCGATCCTTCGGCGCCGCTGCCCGAACGGATGCTCCAGGCGCTTGAAACCGGCGAGGCTGCGGGCGGCGACCGGCGCGGGCGGCAGTCGGCGGCGATGGTCATGACGACGACGGAGGACTTCCCAGATCTCAGCATCCGGGTCGACGATTCCGGCGAACCATTGCCGGAGCTTCGGCGGCTGCTGGGCGTCTGGCGACACGAACGCGCGCCCTATCTGGGCAATTCTCCATCCAAGGCCAATCCGGCGGGCATGCACGACATCGATCAGATCGAGAAGAATTGGGCCGAACGCGGCCTCAACCTGCGCTTTCGCCGTTGAAGGAGAATTCGATGAACCGCATTCTTGCAACGCTCGCCTTTGCCCTCAGCGTCGGCTGTACCACCGCGGCCGATGCGCCGCCGACCTATCCGACGAAGGAGGGCGATTTCACTGTACGCGATTTCAAATTCGCCGATGGCGAAACGCTTGCGGAGATACGCCTGCATTACACGACGCTGGGCATGCCCAGGCGCGACGCGAAAGGCCGTGTGACCAATGCGGTGCTCATCCTGCACGGCACGGGCGGCGACGGACACCAGTTCCCCAGGCCGCAATTCGCCGGCGTGCTGTTCGTGCCGGGCGGCCTGCTCGATCCCGCGAAGTATTTCATCGTCCTGCCCGACGGCATCGGTCACGGCAAATCATCCAAGCCGAGCGACGGGTTGCATGCGCATTTTCCGCACTACGACTATGACGACATGGTCAGGGCGCATTACCTGCTGCTCACCAAGGGACTGAAGGTGAACCATTTGCGCCTCGTGATGGGAACGTCGATGGGCTGCATGCACAGCTTCGTGTGGGGCGAGACCTATCCCGATTTCGTGGACGCGCTGATGCCGCTCGCCTGTCTGCCGGTGCAGATCGCGGGCCGCAACCGCATCTGGCGGCGCATGATCGCGCAGGCGATCACGAGCGATCCGGCGTGGCAGGGTGGCGACTACAAGACCGAGCCGCAGATGGGCCTGCGTGTCGGCATCGACTTCCTGCTGATGGCGGGCACGACGCCACTGGTTTCGCAGAAAGCGGCGCCGACGCGCGACGCGGCCGATGCCTATCTCGACGATTTCACCAAGCGCGAAATGGCGGCGCTGGACGCAAACGACTTCCTCTACCAGGTTGAGGCGTCACGCAATTACGATCCCTCGGCGAAACTGGGGCTCATCAAGGCGCCGGTGATGTGGGTGAACTCCGCCGACGATTTCATCAACCCGCCGGAGCTCGGCATGGCGGAGACGCAGGTGAAGGCCATTCCGCATGCGCAATTTGTTCTTATTCCGCTCAGCGACAAGACGCACGGCCACGGCACGCACACCTGGGCGACGGTCTGGCAGGATCACCTCGCAGAATTGCTGAAGCGGTCGACGCATTAACGCCGGGTTCCCGCGGAACCTGAAGCAACTTCGCGAACAGGCTTGACGCAACCCGTTGCTTGCCTCATTTGGCCGGCGCGCGGGGGCGCAGCCGTTCGATAAAAGAACGGCCTTCCGGCGAGACGCAAAATCTCGCCGCCTGCATCGTCAACGAAGTTGTCGAAGGAAGGCTCCCCGTGATCCACGAAAAATTCTCGTTACCCGTGCCGCACGGGATATTCCCCCTGAGCGTGCCGACATCGATAGCGGGCGTGCGCGACCGCTTCTCGAGTTTTCTGCACCTCGTGCTGGCGCTCGCCTTTCTGCCGATGGCCGCGTTCCTGATATCGCCGCACAAGGCGCAGCTCTCGCATGTCGTGAACGTCGTCACGCAATGGACTGGCTCAACGCTTCCGTCCGATGGCATCTTCGCGCGCGAAGCGACAATGAGCCGGCGCGAACTTCTTGGCCGCTGGGATCCGTTAATCGCCGAAGCGTCGCGCCGCTTCGGCGTCTCCGCGGACTGGATCCGCGCCGTGATGCGGGTGGAGAGCGGCGGTCGCACGGTACAGGCAAAGGATCGCCCGATCACCTCGCAGGCCGGCGCAGTCGGCGTGATGCAGGTGATGCCGGCGACCTATGACGAGATGCGCCGGCAATACCGGCTGGGCACCGATCCCTATAATCCGCACGACAACATTTTCGCCGGCGCCGCCTATCTGCACTGGCTGCACGGCCGCTACGGATTCCCACAGATGTTCGCGGCCTATAATGGCGGCCCCGGGACGCTCGAAGCCTATCTGCGCGGCACGGGCGAGTTGCCAAAGGAGACGCAGAACTATGTCGCGAGCGTCACCTCCATTCTCGATTCACCGAAAGGGCACCGGCATCGCCGGTTTGCCGGCCTGATTCTGCCGGCGCGTGCCGCCGCGGCGCCCTGAGGGCCTGACCGCGCTGCGCACCAGCGCTCCCGCATCCGTCGTCCAGCCGTTAGGACGCGGCCCTCAGGCTGAAACCGGGGTTCGATGTCCTATGGGAGCGCCAATTCGCGCAATTCGCAATCCATTAACTTTGCGCATCTGCCGCTTTCCACGCCGCGGCCGACTCGGCCCTGATCCGCTCAATCGCGCCACTGCGGATCATTTCACGGCGTTCTTCGAGGCCGCGGTCAAGCTCGGTCAGCACTCTTGCCGCGTGTTCGTTCTTCTGGATTGCAGCCCAATAGGCGGCGACATTTGCGTTTGCCGGAATCGGCGAGTCGATGCCGACGGCCGGCAGGATAGTCTCGACCCGGCAGAGTGTAGGCACGAGCGCGCAATCCGCCAGTGTGATGCGACCGCAGCAGGCGAAGCCATCGATGCCGATCAATTTGTCGAGCGCCTTGATGTTCCGCACCACCTCGCCGGCGAGCTGGTCGCTGACACTATCGTTGCGCGCGGCAGTGGGTGTCTGGCGGGACAGAGCGCCCGTCAGCCGGGACAGCATGAACAGGTTGTTCATGATGTAGATGTCGCCGATGCGGGCAAGCGTGCGGATGTGCGCGGTTTCGCGTGGCGTGATTCCCAGCAGCGAAGGTTCGGGATAGATCGCTTCGAGATATTCCGCGATCACTTCGGATTCCGGTATTAAGTCGCCGTCGATATCGAGAACCGGAACACGTCCGATCGGAAATCTCTCGCGGAATTTGGGCTTGCCCCAATGTTCTCCCGGCTGTTCGATCACAATGTCCGTAATGCCCTTGGCGTAGATCTGCATGCGGACACGGGCAGCATAGGGGCTGAGATCAGCGGAATAGAGTTTCATCATGATTTGACCTCCCTCAATGCGGTAGCCGCTCTCATTCATGACAACGCCGAGCGTCTCTCGAACATTCGGAGAATTCGTTGTATTCATTATGGGTGGTTTCGTCGGCCGCGAGCAGGTCGGAAAAGGCATGAGGCCAATGCCGGATCGCATGGCAGAAATGCTGGCGACCAGGGCGGCGCAATTGCAGGCCGGCGCCGGTGCGACTTGGGTGACCGAGCCTTTGAGACCCAAGAAAAGCCCGGTGCCGCCTGCGTGACTCGAACACGCGACCCCATCATTACGAATGATGTGCTCTACCGGCTGAGCTAAGGCGGCATTTTCCGGAAAATACGCGAAGGCGCGGAAAATACGCATCTCACCCCCCAACTGCAACAAAGGATTTCCCCTGAGGAAGGCTGGTTTTTTGCCGTTGCCGCGCTGGCCGTCCCGGCCCATTCTGGCTCGAAGCTCAGTCAAGAAGCGCCCATGCTGACCAAGGCCGACGACTTTCCCGTCCACCAGCTTCCCGAACCGATCGCCACCTCCGGCACCGACCGCAATTTCTACGACCGCTATTTCTTCAACGGCTATTCGCCGGACGGCGACATCTTTTTCGCCGCAGCCCTGGGCGTCTATCCGCACCTGAACATCATGGATGCCTCGCTGTCGGTGATCCACGAAGGGGTGCAGCACAATCTGCGTACTTCGAAGATTCTGCACATGGAGCGCATGAACACGACCGTCGGCCCGCTGTCGGTGCAGGTGATCGAACCGCTTCAGACGCTGCGCGTCGTGGCAGACAAGAACGAGCACGGCATCCGCTGCGACATCACCTTCCACGCCCGCGCGCTGCCCGTGGAGGAGCCGCGGTTCACCTATCGCCAGGGGCCGTCCACGTTCATGGACTACACGCGCCTGACACAGAACGGCAGCTATGAAGGCTGGATCGAGATTGCCGGCAAGCGCGTGGAGCTGTCGCGCGACCGGATTACCGGCACGCGCGACCGTTCGTGGGGCGTGCGTCCCGTCGGTGCGCAAAATCCACAGCCGGTGGCGCCGCCGCGGTTGCCGCAGTTCTACTGGCTATGGTCGCCGCTGAACTTCCCCGACAAGTTCATGCTCTATCACCTGAACGCGGACGCAGATGGCAAGGCGTGGAACAGCGCGTCGGTGATCGGCGCAACCGGCGAGGCGAAGCCCGATCACATGGCGGCTTGCTGGTCGACGATCGACTACAAACCCGGCACTCGGCATGCGAAACATGCCGTGATCGAGACACGCGACGCCAAGGGCGGCGAATGGCGGGCAGAGATGTCGCCCAAGTTCAATTTCTATATGTCGGGCATCGGCTATGGCCATCCCGAGTGGGGCCATGGCCGCTTCCAGGGCGCCGACCTGAAGGTCGGCTACGACTCCTTCAAGACCGCCGACGTCAACGAAAATGATTTCCAGTTCCAGCACATCCAGTCCTTCGTCACGGCGAAGCTGACGGGCCCCAACGTGAACACCAGCGGCACCGGGGTGCTGGAGCAGCTTGTGATCGGAGCCTACGAGCCGCACCGACTCACCGGCATTTTCGATCCGGCGCCATGAACGAACTCTCGCAGCGTCTTCAGAAATATCTGCGCGGCAAACTTGCCGCACCGGACCTGACCGTGTCGGGGCTGGCGCGGATTCCGGGCGGGGCGTCGCGCGAGACTTATCGTTTCCGGGCACATTCCGGCGGAAGGGAACGCGGACTGATCCTGCGCCGCGATCCACCGGCGAGCCTGATCGAGACCGAGCGATCGACGGAGTACCGCGCCTATGAAGCCTTCCATGGACTCGGCTTGCCCGTGCCGGCGCCGGTGGCGCTCGAACTCGATCCGGCGCCGCTCGACCGGCCCTTCTTCATCATGGAGGAGATTGAGAACTGCCAGGCCGGCTCGATCATGTCGCCCGATCCGTTCGGATCGTATCGCGAGACCGTGGGGCGGCAGTTCTTCACGGTGATGGGCCAGATCGCGTCCGCCGATCCGCGCGATGTGGGCCTGGGCGATTTCGAGGGCGAGACCGATATCCATGATGTCGCGGCGCACGAGGTCGCGCGCTGGGAAAAAGTGGTCGACGAGGACGAACGCGAGCCGCAACCCATCGTGCGCGCCGCGATCCGCTGGCTGAAGCGCAACCTGCCGTCGCCGGCGCAGAAAATCTCTGTTGTGCACGGCGACTATCGCACCGGCAATTTCCTCTATGACGACGCCGGCACGATACGCGCGATACTGGACTGGGAGATGGCGCATCTGGGCGATCCGCTGGAGGATCTGGGCTGGGCGATCGATCCGTTGTGGTCGGGCGGCAATATGGAAATGCCGGGCGGCATGCTGCCGCGCGCCGAAGCCTTGCGTCTGTGGGAAAAGGCGAGCGGGCTGAAGGCCGATCCGAAGGCGCTGTCCTGGTGGGAGATCTTCGCCAGCCTGAAGGGTGCGGCGATCTGGATCTCGGCCGCGCGCGAATATGCCGAAGGGCGCAACACCGATCCGATCAATGCTTTTTCAGGCTGGTACACGCTGGCGTTTCACAATCACATCCTGGCGCAGCGTCTGGGAGCGGTGGCATGAACCCCGAAATTCCCACCATCCTGGCGCTGTCGATGCAGCGGCTGGCCGGCAATATCGGCGAAGGCGGCGCGGCGTTTGCGCAGGGCCAGGTTGGACTGATCGGCATGATGATGACGCTTTCCGCCAAGGAATATGAGCGCGGCGCCGACATCCGCGTGGCTGAGAACAATGAGCTGCGCGCGCTGTTCGGCGAACTGGCCGGCACCGTTTCCGATGCCACATTAAAGCCGAAGCTCACAGCGGCCGCTGCGTCGAAAGACGCATCGTTGCGCATCTCGCTGCTGAACGAGAACAACTATGTGCTGCGCCGTCTGCTGACCGAGGCGATGATCCATGTCGAGGACCACGGACAGCGCACCGACCTGCAGCGCATCTGGACCGTCCTGAAATCGCTGGCGGAGCGCCGCCTGGTCCAGCTTGGTCCCTGAGCGCCAGGCCCGCTCGCCCATCGAATTGCGGCTGGCCAGCGCGTGGGGCGCTTGGGGGTTGAGCGGCGGCATCTACACACCCTTCTTCGGTGCGTGGCTCGCCTGGAAAGGTATGAGCGCGGTCGAGATCGGAACGCTGCTGTCGGCGGGCATGCTGCTCCGCGTGATCGTGCCACCAATCACCGGCATCGTCGCCGATGCGCGCAACGACCGGCGCAGCATGATAATCGTACTGATGGGCCTGCAATTCGCGGGCTATCTCGCGCTCAATTTCTCGATCTCGCCGCTGGCTATTTTTGTGTTCGCAGTGACCGCCAACGTAAGCGGCGCGGCCGCGGGACCGTTGATGGACAGTGTGAGCACCAGGTTGGCGGAGCGTTTCGGCTTCGACTACGGCCATGTGAAACGATGGAATTCGATCACCTTCGCGCTCGCCAATGTTACGTCAGGACTCGCGATCTCGCAGTGGGGACTGATCGTGCTCGCGCCATGGCTGGCGGTGTCGCTGGCGCTTGCACTTGGCGGGATCTGCATGCTGCCCGCGTCCGGCGCGCGGCAGACGACCGGGCGGCTCGGCATCAGGCTGCGCGCCACGGCGGCGGAAGCACGCGAGTTGATCGGTTCGCCGGCGTTCCTGCTATTCCTGGTCGCAGCGAGTTTCGATCAGGGTAGTCATGCCTTCTATTACGGCTATGGCGGATTGCATTGGCGCGCGCTGGGCTATAGCGGCGCGCTGATCGGCGCGATCTGGCCGCTGGGCGTGATCGCCGAAGCGATGCTGTTCTCGGTGTCGCTGCAGGTGTTCCGCCGCTTCGGCGCGACGCGGCTGCTGATGCTGGGCGGTGCCGGCTGCGTGCTGCGCTGGAGTATTCTCGCCTCCGATCCGCCGCTCGGCCTGGTGATCTTCGCGCAGATCCTTCATGGCGCGACCTATGCGCTGGCGCATCTGGGCGCGATGTACTTCATCCTGAAAGCAGTGCCGCCACGACTGTCGGCGACGGCGCAGAGTCTTTACGCCGTGGGGTCGAACGGCTTGGTGATGGGACTGGCGACGTATGCATCGGGCAAGCTCTATGACACCTATGGCGGACGGACTTATCTGCTGATGGCGGCGATGGGCGTTGTGACGATCGCGAGCGCCGCGCTGCTCGGCCGCACTTGGCACGGTGGGCGGATCACGGAGCAGGGGCATGAGGATTTGGGGGATGCGATTTAGAGGCTGTCCGCGCTGACTGGAACCGTCGACAGCAAGGCACGCGTCTCCGCGACGACGCGGGACGTGAACTTGGGGTCGCGCACGCGCGCGGAGCCGCACATCGGACGGCCACCTTCGTCGTAATAGATGCCTGTCGCGCCGGACTCATCGAGCAGGATTTTTGTGAGCAGGCGTGCGGCTCGCCGCGGCGTGCTCATCTGCTTGATGAATGGAGCGAGCAGCGGGAGGAAATAGTTCGCCACGAAGCGCAGGACACCGCTCGCCTCACGTCCGAGGCCGGTGTTCGGCATGAAGCCCGGCTCCGCCGCGTTGATGTGCAAGCGCGGGTTCTCGCGGGCGAGCTCGATGGCCGCAGCGAGTGTGCATTGCTTGGACGTGGCATAGGCATCAAAGCCCGGTACTGCCGAACCGCCGGGTTGCCATTCGCCGCGCGCGCTCGCCCCCGCGGAGATGTAGCGGCCGCCACGAAAACCGGCCCTCACAGAGAATTTCCGTTCCGGGTCTTCCACGGCGGACACAACGAACAGGATGTTCGTGCCATCGCGCAGGTGCGGCATGAGCGCCTCGGTCAGCGCGAACGGGCCGAGATGGTTCGTCGCGAACGACATGTCCCAGCCCTGCGGACTCTTCGTGGCACGCACCTGGCGGATGCCCGCATTATTGAGCAGGCCGGCGATCGGAAGATTGAGCGCGACGATGGCAGCGGCCGCGCGCCGCACGCTGGCGAT
>DATEZM010000243.1:0-2605 GCA_035255625.1 Rhizomicrobium sp.
CTAGGCGCATCCGCGCCTTGCGGCGCCGTTCAGAATCCGTCACTTAATGGCCGCCATGGCCGACAAAATCCGTATCGCCCCGTCGATTCTCTCCGCCGATTTCTCACGGCTCGGCGCGGAAATCGAGGCGATCGAGGTGGCCGGCGCCGATTTCATCCATGTCGATGTCATGGATGGCCACTATGTTCCCAACATCACGATCGGCCCCATGGTTGTGAAGGCGATCCGGCCTCACGCGAAGAAGCCGCTAGACGTGCATCTGATGATCTCTCCGGTCGATCCTTACATTCAGGATTTCGCGGATGCCGGCGCGGACGGCATTACCGTCCATCCCGAGGCCGGGCCGCATGTCCATCGCACGCTGCAGTTGGTCAAGAGCCTGGGTAAGCGCGCCGGCGTGGCGCTCAATCCTGGCACGCCGGTCGACATGCTCGACAATCTCATGGACTTGGCCGACCTCATCCTTGTCATGAGCGTCAATCCCGGCTTCGGCGGCCAGAGCTTCATCCATAGTCAGCTCAAGAAGATCGAGGCAATCGCCACGCGCATCGCCAAATCGGGCCGGGCGATCGATCTCGAGGTCGATGGCGGTATCAATCCCGAGACCGCGCGGCAGGCGATCGCCGCCGGCGCCAACATTCTGGTGGCGGGAACGGCGGTGTTCACGGGCGGTCCGTCGCGCTACGCCGCGAACATCGCCGCTCTGCGCGGCTGACGCCGTGGCGGAGAACAAGGCACCCTCGCTTCCGATAGGACTTCTGCCCGAGGTGGTCGGTGCGCTGCTGCGCGGTTGGCTTAGGCCGCTGCGCGTCTGGTACCGCCGCACCTGGCTCTATCGCCGCTTCCTGACGGGGCCGCTCGCCGACCGGATACTGTTCCATCCGTACGATGCTCTGCCGCGCCGGCTGGAGGATGCCGATGCACTGCTGCGCGGCCGCTTCCGCTTCGCGGGCGAGACGGTGGACGTGCGCGAAGGCTCGGTGTTCGACAAAGCGGCGCCGACCGAGGAATGGGCGAAGGCATTGCACGGCTTCGACTGGCTGCCGCCTCTCGCTTTGGCCGGAGGAGATGCGTCGCGCATGCTGGCTACGAAGCTGATCAGCCAGTGGCTCAAGCGCAACGCGCGCTACTCGGAGCCGGCATGGATACCTGATGTCATTGCACGGCGGCTGATTCACATTTTCGCGCATGGCCGACTGGCGATCGCCAATTCCGATCTCCTGTGGCGCTCCAAAGTGTTCGTGTCGCTGCGCGAGCAGTCGCGCATGCTGGCGCGTATCGCGCGCGAGGCACCCGATGGCATGCCGCGCTTCGAGGCGGCGGCCGCGTTCGCGCTCTCCGGGGCGTGTCTTGGCGATAGCCAGCGCCGGCTGGAGGAAGGGCTCAAATGCTTCGAGGGCGAGATCGCGCGGCAAATTCTTCCTGATGGCGGCCATATCAGCCGTTCGCCCGAAGATCTCGTCAACTGCTACCGCCTGATCGTGATGGTGATGGATGCGTTGGGGGCGGGCGGGCTCGACGTTCCGCACCCGGTGCGCAGCGCCCATGACAGGATCGCGCCAGCGATCCGGTTCTTCCGTCACGGCGACGGAGCACTGGCGCTGTTCAATGGAGGAAGGGAAGGAGATTCGCGCACCATCGCGGGTCTGCTCGCGCGTGACGAGGTACGCGGCCAGCCTTTCGCCTTCGCGCGGCACTCCGGCTATCAGCGCCTCGCAGCAGCCAAGACGCTGCTCGTGCTCGATTGCGGCGCGGTGCCGCCGGCGGCTTTTTCGCTCGACGCGCACGCGGGATGTCTCGCCTTTGAATTCTCCAGTGGCAATCAGCGCGTCGTCGTCAATTGCGGCGCCGCCGGAATAGCGCAGCCGAAGTGGGAATCGGCGCTGCGCGCGACCGCGGCCCATTCGACACTGGCGATGGATGATGCCTCGATGGCCGCGATCCTGGCACCCGGGCTGGCACGCCGGCTTCTCGGGCCGCGTCTGCTGAAGGGTCCGCGCGAGATCGAGACGCGGCGGCTGGAGACCGTGCAGGGCTGGAGCGTAGAAGCCAGCCATGATGGATACACGGAGCAGTTCGGCGTGCGCCATGAGCGACAGATCACGCTTTCGCCGAATGGCCTGAGCATCACCGGCGCGGACCGAATACTGCCGAAGCCCGGCCGCAAGGACACGCCCTTCGCGATCCGCTTCCACATCCATCCCGACGTGCGAGTGTCTCAGATTCAGGGCGGCGGCATTCTGCTCAAATTGCCGAGCGGCGAAGGCTGGCGCTTCCGCTCCGGCGGACAGGTCGGCATCGAGGAGAGCGTGTATCTCGGCGCCGACATGGTCCGGCGTACGGAGCAGATCGTGCTGACTGGCGCGGTCAAGGATCAGCCCGTCGAGACCGCGTGGACGTTCGAGCAGATCGGGGCGTCCTGAGCCAAAGCGGCGCGTTGCCACCACGGGGTTGGCTTGGTACACCCGATCCGCCATTTCCGCAGGACGATCATGGTTCAGCTCACACTGCCCAAAGGCTCGAAACCGACCAAAGGCAAGGTCTGGCCGGCGCCGAAAAACGCCAATGGCAAGAAGCCGAAAGGCACCAAGGAATTTCGCGTCTA
>DATEZM010000244.1:0-2229 GCA_035255625.1 Rhizomicrobium sp.
GTCACTTATCGTGAGGCCGCCGAGTTCGGCATCGACAATCTCGAGCATGGCTTCGGCGTCATGACGGATTTCTACAAAGGCAAACAGCCGGACGTCTGCCCGACCGGCTCGCAGCAGGCGATTGCCGATGTCGACGAGAACGGCCCCGAGATGAAATCGCTGATCGACCTCCTCGTCGCGCGCCACGTCGCGCTGACCTCGACGCTGACCGTGTTCGAGACCTTCACGCCCGGCCGGCCCAAGGCGCCGGAGCGTGCGCTCGACATGCTGATCCCCGAACTGCGCCAAGCCTACGAGACCGCTTGGGCCGACACTGCTAACAATCCGCTCGACAAGCCCTATGCCGTGATCTTCCCCAAGCTCATGCGGCTCGAAAAGCGCTTCGCCGATGCCGGCGGCACGCTGCTCGCCGGCACCGATCCGACCGGCTTCGGCGGTGTCGTTCCCGGTTTCTCGGGCAAGCGCGAGGTCGAATTGCTGGTTGAGGCCGGTTTCCTGTTTCCGCAAGCGCTGAAGATCGCGACGCTTAACGGCGCGCACTATCTCGGCCGCGATGGCGATGTCGGTTCGCTCGCGGTCGGCAAGCGCGCCGATATGAGCATCGTGATCGGCGATCCGGCGCGCGATGCGAGCGCGATCGAGCACATGCCGTTCGTCTTCAAGAAGGGAGTCGGCTACTCGAGCGATGCGATCTTCGACGCCATGAAAGGCAAGAGCGGTCTCTACTGACGGTTACAGAACCGCAATGGAGCGACGCTTTGCGACACTCGGCGTGTCGCGATGCCGGATCGGCTGGGATAGGCTCCCGGCTATGAACAAATCCACACTTATTCTCCTGCCGCTGGCGCTTGTGCTTTGCGGCTGCAGCAGCAACGCGCCGCGTCACGGGCATTGGAGCCCGAACGCCACACCGCGCGACGAGAACTGGCATTCGCCGGCTGCGACGATCATGCGTTATGACGCCAACCACGATGGCATCCTGACGCGCGCCGAACTGACCGCTGGACTGCACGCCGAGTTCAACGCCTACGACGTCAACCACAGCAACTGTCTCGGCCCCGACCAGGTCCGCGCCATCAACCAGATGCGAGTACAGCAGGACGGCTCGCAAGCCTCGCCATTGGTCGATTGGAACCAGGACGGCTGCATCGACTTCAATGAGTATTCCGGCGCGACTCTGTCGCTGTTCGATACGCTGGACAAGAATGGCGACGGCCAGCTTACGCAGCAGGAATTGAACCCGTCCGGTGCGCAGCAGCCCGGAACCGGGCAGGGCGGCCAGAACGGGCAGGGCAGCGGACACCATGGCGGCCACCGCGGCGGCGGCGGTGGCGGTGGCGGTGGTGGCTACCCCGGCCAGTAACCAACCCGCGCCTTCGGCTTGACCGGCCCATCCGATAATGCCGGAGTGCCACGATGCGGGGGGCGCTTCTCGTCATGCTTGCGGCTTCGCTGCTTCTCGCGGCGTGCTCCAGCACGCCCAAGCCACGCTGGTCGCCCTTCGAGAAGCCGCGCTCCGAGGAATGGCACTCCGGACGGATGATGATCGAGAATTTTGATTTGGACGGCACCGGCACCGTCACGCGCGAGCAGCTGGAAGCCGGCTTGCGGCAATATTTCCGCCAAGCCGACACAAATCACGATGGTGTCCTGGAGCCCGACGAGATTGCCGCCGAGAACCAGCGCCGCATCAAGCGGGACGGATCGGCCGCCATCCCGCTGATCGACTGGGATCATAAGGGCTATGTGACCTTCGACGATTTCGCCAGTGCCCTGCGTTCCCAGTTTGAGCAGATGGATCTGAACGGCGACGGCAAGGTGACCATCGACGAATTTCGCCACGCCCCGCCCTGAGGCTGCGCGCCTTGACAGGGGTGGAGCCGCCGCCCTACACCGGCGCCCTTTCGCGGAGTGGGTCCAAAGCCCCGATGCGGGGGCGTAGCTCAGTTGGTTAGAGTGTCGGCCTGTCACGCCGAAGGTCGCGGGTTCGAGCCCCGTCGCTCCCGCCACCCTTCGCTGCAGAGCAGCGAATGGTGGCAGTCCGCCGAAGCCCTGGCGTAGGTGGACGCCCGCCGTCCCGCGGCTACGGGTGGCAGGCCAGCACTGCCGAAACGGTGGAAGTGGCGCATTGTTTTCCGTCGAAAAGCACTGCAAAAAAGCGGCGGGCTGAGCGGTCGATCCCGAACTTGGGAATCGTTCGCAACCAGGCGCGAAAATCCTGTTTTTTCC
>DATEZM010000245.1:0-8417 GCA_035255625.1 Rhizomicrobium sp.
CGTCACGCATATGCATCCCGACCATATCGGGCTCGCCGGCTGGCTGGTGCGCAAATTCGATGTCGAACTGTGGATCACGCGCACGGAATTCCTGATGTGCCGCAATCTTGTCGCCGACACCGGGCTCGAGGCGCCCGCTGAGGGCCTGCGCTTCTATCGCGCGGCGGGCTTCCCCGAAGATCTGCTCGAGAATTATCGCACGCGCTTCGGCGGTTTCGGCCACGGCGTCTATAAGCTGCCGAGCGCCTATCGCCGCATCGTCGAAGGCGATGAGATCGCGATCGGCGACCATCTATGGCGCGTCGTCGGCGGCAATGGACACTCGCCAGAACATGCTTGCCTGTGGTGCGCGGAATTGAACGTGTTCATTTCCGGCGACCAGATCCTGCCGAAGATTTCGTCGAACGTTTCGGTGCATCCGACCTAGCCGGACGCCAACCCGTTGCAGGATTGGCTCGACTCCTGCGCGCGCCTCAAAGGCGTCGTGCCGGGTGACGCGCTGGTGTTGCCTTCGCATAACGAGCCGTTCCGCAAAGGCCCGCTGCGCCTCCAGGAGCTGATCGACCATCATGAGGAGGGACTCGAGAAGCTCCACGCGCTCTGCGCCGAGCCCAAGCGTGCCGTCGATGTGTTCCCGGCCCTGTTTCGCAGCCGCATCACCCAGGGCAATTTCGGCATGGCGACGGGCGAGAGCCTGGCACATCTGAACTGCCTGCGCGCCCGCGGCCGCATCCGGAAGGCCACCGACAAGAACGGCATCGACTGGTACGAGGCAGTCTGAAGGAACGCGTCGGTTACCTTTGCAGCAGTTCCCGCGTGCAGGCCGCGGCGAACTATGCTGAATGGGTGCATGATCAGACCGATACTCGCGACCGGTGCCGTCGCCGTTGTACTCCTTGTGTGCGCACCGGCGTGGGTGCTGGCGACACCGTCCTGCGCCGGACCGGCGGAGATCAGCGGGGCGCAACTGCTTCGCGTCGAACGCAACGGCGTGGTCATTCTGACCGACGGACGCGCCCTTCACATGGAAGGCATCCGCCTGCCGGCTGGCTCGGCCGAGCACGCGCCACAAGCCTTTGCCGACCAAGCGATCTCCGCGATCCTCGCCCTCGCGCACAAGTCGCCGCTGACCTTGACGGCGGTACCGCCGAAGGAAGACCGCTACGACCGTGTGCGTGGCCAGCTCTTCGCCGGCGACGGAACATGGATCCAACTGGCGCTTCTGCAGAAGGGCCTGGCGCGCGTCGCCGTCGCGCCGGACCGCACCGAGTGTTCGGGTGAACTCTATGCCGCGGAGGCGCAGGCGCGCACGGCGCATGCAGGTTTGTGGGCGGCGCCGGCCTATGCGGTGCGCAATCCCGACACTGTTCGCCACGATGTCGGTACGTTTCAGATCGTGGAAGGCTCCGTTCGGAACACCGAACTCAGAAACGGCCGCGCCTATCTCAATTTCGGCGCCGATTGGCGGACGGATTTCACGGTGACGATCGATCCCGAGGACATGCCGAACTTCCGCCGCCTTGGCGTCGACCCGCGTGCCTATGCCGGTCAGACAATCCGCGTGCGAGGCATCGTACAATTCCTCAACGGACCGGAGATCGAGGCGCCAAATCCCCAGAGCATCGAGGTCATGCGATAAACAAAAAGGCCCGGAACAATGTCCGGGCCTTTTCACTTTGTCGCGAACGGCTTATGCGGCCTTCTTCAGCAGCATGCCTTCGACGCGCTTGACGGCGGTCGGCTCGTCGGTCTTTTCGACGGCGGCCACTTCGCGCGCCATGCGGGCGAGCGCTGCTTCATAGAGTTGACGCTCGGAATAGGATTGCTCCGGCTGGCCGGAAGCGCGGTGCAGGTCACGCACGACCTCGGCGATCGATACCAGATCCCCTGAGTTGATCTTCGCCTCATACTCCTGAGCGCGGCGCGACCACATAGTGCGCTTGATGCGCGCGCGACCCTTCAGCGTGTTGAGCGCGTTCGAGACGATATCCGGCGAGGAGAGCTTGCGCATGCCCACGGCCTTGGCCTTCGTGGTCGGCACGCGGAGCGTCATCTTGTCCTTCTCGAAGGTGATCACGAACAGTTCCAGCTTCGTGCCGGCGACTTCCTGTTCCTCGATCTTCATAATCCTGCCGACGCCGTGGGTGGGGTACACGACGTGGTCGTTGGTCTTGAACTCATGCTTCTTGGTATTGCTGTTCGCAGGCGTCTTCTGCTTGACGGCGACGGGTGCGGGAGCTGTCTTGGCGGTCGTCATGGGTCACTTTCGCTCGGCCCGGCGCCTTGTGCGCTGCAACGGGCCTTGGGTCTTACACTGCACTGCAACCGAAACGGTTTGCGGCGCCGGAGTGTTGCCAATCCGGTGAGGAGTGCCTTCGCGCGTTTCAGATCGTGGAATTATATATCACAGTTCATCCGTAAACGGAAGGACAAACTGTCAACACCTTGAATTTTCGGCGTTTATTCCGATTCCAATGGAATTCAGCCACGATTTCAATTGGTTAAATTCGCCGCCGCGAACCGTTAACTCCGGAACCTAGTCCTAATTCATTAATTCTACGAGCCAGAACCGGGTTTATCGGAAAAGTACTTCTCAAATTTGTTGTCGACGCCTTCCCACTCCTTGGCGTCCGCCGGGGCGGTTCCGTGCTGGGTGATGTTCGGCCATTTCTTGGCGTAGTCGGCGTTTAGCGAGAGCCACTTTTCCAGCCCGCTTTCTGTATCGGCCTTGATGGCTTCTGGCGGGCATTCCGGTTCGCACACGCCGCAATCGATGCACTCGTCGGGGTGGATGACGAGCATGTTTTCGCCTTCGTAGAAGCAGTCGACGGGGCAGACCTCGACGCAATCCATGAACTTGCACTTGATGCAGGCTTCGGTGACGACATAGGTCATGACAGGCGGCCCCTTAGGCGCAGGCGGTATGTAGGTCAGCGAAGCGTCATACGGGAGGGGGGCCTTGGGGATCAAGCCCGCCCTCCGCGATGATTTCGTATAGCGTCCGTGCCAGTGGCGCCGGCCCGCGCCGTTCCCCGAAGGCAACCACACGCACCGCAAGGACATCACGCCCGGCCGGAACCGTCAGGACGTCACCCAGCTTCACGCCATGTCCCGATTTCACAATCCGCGCCCCGTTCAATCGTACGGTGCCGGACGCTGCTGCCTCCTGCGCCAGGACACGTGTCCGAAAGAACCGCGCATGCCAGAGCCATTTATCGATGCGGATGCGATCCTCACTCATTTGCGAACGAGGGCGGCCAGTCCGGCAAAGGGTGAATCCGGACGGATTTCGACTTTGAACTCCTTTGGCGCACGGCGATCAGGGCGATGATGCTTGTGGCGCTGCGGGCGGGGCAGCGCTTTGCGCCAGACGCGTGTCGCGCCGTTTCTGGTATCGGCGACCTCGACAATCTGCCAACCCATCTCGGCGAGCACAGTCCTGAGTTCGTCATTGCTCGAACCGATCAGCGAGACGAGCTTGGGCAACAGCGTTTCGGCATCCGTGCCGGCGGTGGCAGCCTTTTCGAGTTCCTCTTCCAGGCGCTCCAGCATGTCGAGACGGATGGCGCGGCGCGCGATGACGCGAAAGCCGGCGGCGGTGAGGAAGTCGGCCGGCAGTCGCGCGTCGTTGACGAAGGATGTGAGGCCCGGCTGCGGTGGCGCTGGGATGCGCGCCTGTTTCGTCCACACGCCCCACAAGAGTGCCAGCAGCGAGGCCGCGTCGGGCCGCAGCAGCTTGGGCAGATAAACTGAGCGGCGGCCGAACCATACGCCGTGGCCCTTCAGCGCACGGATCAGCGGGCCGAGTTGTTCGGGAAGCGCAACTTGGGCTCGTTCGAGTGAGCCAAAATGTTCCAGCAGTAGATGTGCGATACCGCGCGCCGCACCGGGCAGCGCCTCTGTCGTTCCGGCCTTGGCATCCACCGCGCCGCGTAGCGCGAACAATGGTTGCAGCCTGCCTGCGATCCGTGCACCGACGAAGGTGTTGAGCCGCGCCCGCACCGTCTCGCGCAGTTCGCCTTTCAGATGCTCGTCAGCCAGCATTTCGACTTTCGGCTCGTAGCGCGAAGCGCCGGCGGCCAGATGCGCTACCACGGCGCCATCCCACCACAGCTTACCGTGCTCGCTGAGCGTGATCGCCTTGTCTTCGGCCTCTGCGATGCGCCGCGCCCGCGCGTAGAATTCGCCCTCGAGGCCTTTCATTGCCGCAGCGCGCAGCGTGCGGCCATGGATTCCTTCGGCCCGCGCATCGGGTTCGAAGCGGAAGCCTTCCAGCTTGCCGACGACCTCGCCGCCGATTGCCACGCCACCGGAATCGTCGAGCGTCAGATCGATGACATCGTCTTCGCGCAGCCGCCTCATCAGCACCGAGGTGCGCCGGTCGACGAAGCGTTGGGTGAGTTGTTCGTGCAGCGCGTCCGACAGACGATCCTCGACTGCACGTGTCACGCCCTGCCAATGCGCGCCATCTGTGGTCCAGCTCGCGCGGTGCGAGGCGTAGGTCCAGGTGCGAATCTGGGCGAGGCGACCACTCAGCGTCGCGACATCGCCTTCGGTGACGTCGAGGCGCGCGATCTGCCGCGCCAGCCAGTCGTCCGGCAACACACCCTCATCGCTCGACAGGAACAGGAAGATTGCTTGCACCAGCCGCACATGCTCGTCGACCGAGAGCTTGCGGAAGTCTGGGAGCTGGCACGCGTCCCATAGCCGATGCACACCATCGCGCGAGCCAGCCAAAGCCAGCACTTCGTCCTGGGCGGCGAGCGCACGCAGCGCAACGACGTCGCTCGACGGTCGCGCTTTGGCGAGCCCCTTCGCCGGTGGCGGCTCGTCGAGACTCGCGATCAAACGCTCAAGCGAGGCAAAATCGAGGCTTCCATTGCGCCACTGCAGCACGCGGACCGGATCGTAGCGATGGCCTTCCACCCGTGCGACGAGTTCCTCGTCCAGTGGTTCGGCATCGGCCGTGGTGCCGAACGTGCCATCGTTCATGTGACGACCAGCGCGACCCGCGATCTGGCCGACCTCGTCGGGGCGCAGAGGCCGCATGCCGGCGCCGTCGAACTTGTCCATCGCCGCGAAGGCGACATGGTCGACGTCCATATTGAGACCCATGCCGATGGCATCCGTCGCGACCAGAAAATCGACGTCGCCGCTCTGATAGAGCGCGACCTGCGCGTTGCGCGTGCGCGGCGAAAGCGCGCCCAGCACCACCGCCGCGCCACCGCGCTGGCGCCGGATCAACTCGGCAATGCCATAGACGTCCTCGGCCGAAAAACCGACAACCGCGGCGCGGCGCGGCAGGCGCGTCAGCTTCTTGTGCCCGGTATAGGCGAGGTCGGAGAAGCGCGCCCGCGTCATGAAATAGGCGCGCGGCACGAAACGCTGGATGGCGCCGCGCATCGTATCGGCGCCCAGCAGGATGGTTTCCTCCTCGCCGCGTGCTTGAAGCAACCGGTCGGTGAAGACATGACCACGCTCCGGGTCGGCGCAGAGCTGGATCTCGTCGATGACAAGACAGGCGACGGCTATGTCGAGCGGCATCGCTTCGACCGTACAGACGAAGTAGCGAGCGCCGGGCGGAACGATTTTCTCTTCGCCGGTGATCAGCGCTGCCGCATCGGCGCCCTTGAGGCGTACGACCTTGTCGTAGACCTCGCGCGCCAGAAGTCGAAGCGGCAGCCCGATCATGCCCGAGCGATGCGCCACCATGCGCTCGATGGCGAAATGCGTTTTGCCGGTATTGGTGGGGCCGAGGACCGCCGTGACCCGGGCAGCTTGGGGCGCGCTATGTCGCGCCGTTCTGTGGTTCATCGTGAAGCGAAGATGGTTCCGATGGGTGACGCTCGCAAGCGGGGAGTACGCTACGGTTTGCCGCCCCTGCGGCCTCTGTGGATCATCCGTTTACGGATGGTACGTTACTGGAACAAAACCTGTCCGAATCGCTAACCGGCAGAATATCTGCCTTTGTTCTCATGCATTTAGTAGAAAGTCAAGACGCCGGAACCACTACATCTTGTGCATATGTCCAATCATGGAGTCGGCGAACCTTATCCACGGGATAATCCGTACCCGGATGATTTGTTACGGAACAAAGACAATCGGATGACAGGTTTGACGCGTTCTTCGCGCCTGCGATACTGCCGAAAAGGCGACGGGAATCGAGCACCATGAGTGGCCACAAGCCCCCCGAAAACTGGGCCAAGGCGGCGCAGAAAGAACTGAAGGACCGGCCGCTGGCCGACCTGACCTGGCACACGCCCGAAGGTTTCGACGTCAAACCGCTCTACACAGCGTCAGATCTCGAGGGCTTTGAGGCAGCCAATTCTCTGCCCGGCCAGATGCCGTACATGCGCGGCGTTCGCGCCACGATGTATGCCGGACGCCCCTGGACCATTCGTCAGTATGCGGGTTTTTCCACCGCGGAAGAATCCAACGCCTTCTACCGCAAGAACCTCGAAGCTGGGCAGATGGGACTGTCGGTGGCGTTCGACCTCGCCACCCATCGCGGCTACGACAGCGATCATCCGCGCGTCGCGGGCGATGTCGGCAAAGCCGGCGTCGCAATCGATTCCGTCGAGGACATGAAGATCCTGTTCTCTGGCATCCCGCTCGACAAGATGAGCGTGTCGATGACCATGAACGGCGCGGTCATTCCGATCATGGCGAACTTCATCGTCGCCGGAGAAGAGCAGGGCACGCCGACCGAGAAACTCTCGGGTACCATCCAGAACGACATCCTCAAGGAATTCATGGTGCGCAACACCTACATCTATCCGCCGGCACCATCGATGCGGATCGTTGCCGACATCATTGAATACACGTCGAATAAGATGCCGAAATTCAATTCGATCTCGATCAGCGGCTATCACATGCATGAGGCGGGCGCGACCGCGGTGCAGGAACTTGCCTATACGCTGGCGGACGGCATCGAATATGTCCGCGCCGCGCTCGCCAAGGGCCTCGCTGTCGATGCCTTCGCGCCGCGGCTGAGCTTCTTCTTCGGCATCGGCATGAACTTCTTCATGGAAGTCGCAAAGCTGCGCGCCGCGCGGCTGTTGTGGTCCCAGATCATGGCCGGGTTCGGTGCGAAGAATGCCGAAAGCCTGATGTTGCGTACCCACTGTCAGACGTCCGGTGTGTCGCTGACCGAGCAGGACCCGTACAACAACGTGGTGCGTACGACGATTGAGGCGTTGGCAAGCGTGCTTGGCGGTACGCAATCGCTGCACACCAACTCGTTCGACGAGGCCATCGCACTGCCAACCGAATTCTCCGCCCGCATTGCGCGCAACACTCAGCTCATCCTGCAGAACGAGAGTCAGGTCACCAAGGTTGTCGACCCGCTCGGCGGCTCCTACTACGTCGAGGCGCTGACGCATTCGCTTGGCCTTGCTGCCAAGGCGGTGATCGACGAGGTCGAGGCAATGGGCGGTATGACCAAGGCGGTCGAGGCCGGCATCCCGAAGCTGCGCATCGAGGAAGCCGCGGCCCGCCGCCAGGCGCGCGTCGATCGCGGGGAGGATGTCATCGTCGGCGTCAACAAATTCCAGCTCGACCGGCAGGACAATCTCGATGTCCGCGCCATCGACAACGCCCTTGTACGCGAGTCCAAGATCGCGCGATTGAAGCAGGTCAAGGTGGCGCGCGATCCCGCCAAGTTGAAGGCGGCGCTTGTCGCCTTGGTTGCCGGCGCCAAGGGCAACGGCAATCTGCTCGAACTGGCCGTCGAGGCCGCGCGTGCGCGCGCCACGGTGGGCGAAATCTCTGATGCGATGGAGAGCGTGTTCGGCCGTCACCGCGCCGAAATCCGCTCCATCGCCGGCGTCTACGGCCAGGCCTATGAGGGCGACAACGAATTTGGCGCCATCCGCGGCGATGTGGAGGCGTTCGCGAAGGCGGAAGGTCGCCGCCCGCGTATGCTGGTCGCCAAGATGGGTCAGGATGGCCACGACCGCGGCGCCAAGGTAATCGCCACCGCCTTTGCCGATCTTGGCTTCGACGTCGATATCGGCGCGCTATTCCAGACGCCGGAAGAGGTCGCGAAGGATGCGATCGATGCCGACGTCCATGTCATTGGCATCTCCAGCCAGGCGGCGGGTCATCTCACGCTGGTGCCGATGTTGATCGAGGCGCTGAAAGAGCAGAAGGCGGACGACATCTTGGTCGTGGTCGGCGGCGTCATCCCCGCGCAGGACTATCCGGCGCTCAAGAAAGCCGGCGTCTCCGCGATCTTCGGCCCAGGCACAAATATTCCCGACGCCGCGAAAAACGTCCTCAAGCTGATCCGCAACCGCAAGCTCGACCACGCGGCGGAGTGACACCGCCGCTAAGCCGTTACCCCGCCGGCTTCGGCGTGGTGCCGTCGACCTTAAGCTGCGTCGCCACTGCGGCGATCACGCCGTATTCGGTGTTCG
>DATEZM010000246.1:0-2592 GCA_035255625.1 Rhizomicrobium sp.
CACGGTCGACGGCGGCGCGCGGTGGGCGGCGAGCGCCACCGCATCGGGCAGGCGCGTTTTCTCGAACAGGCCGGTGACGCGGTCGTCGAAGGTCCAGCCGCGCTCGGCGATCAGGACGCCTGCGGTGTCGTTCCAGCCGAACAGCGCGGCGTTCAGCGTGATGTCGTTGCCGTTCGAATGCCATTCGAGCGTGCCTTCACCGCCGATGGTCCGCAGCTCCGCACCCACCCAGGAATCGATCGCCGATGGCGTCACGGTCCAGAACGACGACCAGCCGATCTGTTCGTTCTCCAGACTCAGCGGCGGAAAGAACACGCCGGCACGCACCGACCAATCCCACTCCGTGTTCGACGGCGGCGCATAGCGGACGAAGGCGTCGAGCAGATCGAGCGCCGGTCCATATTCTGCGTTGACGCGTCCTTCCACCTGCGCCGACCAGGCGTCGTCGCTCGCGTGCAACCGACCGACGATGTCGCCGAGTTTGGCGTTGGCGTCATCCGCGCCGTAGCGCAGCTTGCCGAGGCCGCCGTCGATCCAGGCATCGGTCGAGGGCGGCGCGATCAGACGGACATCCGCGTAACCGTCGAAATCGACCGTGGCCGCCTGCGCGACGCCACATGCCGCTATGGCGGAGAGTGTTGCCAGACGAAGCATGGGTCGAAGGCTAGCAGGAAATCGGGTTGAGCATGCCCGTGCGCTCCGGTAGGTCTGTATCGCCGGGGGAGGGTTCGGTTCATGGCGGACAGCGAGCCGCGCGTCGCGCGGATGGGGCTGGTGCTTTCGGCATCGGCCGCCGGCACCGTGTTCGAGTGGTACGATTTCTTCATCTTCGGCTCGCTGCTCTCGATCATCAGCACGCATTTCTTCGCCAGCGCCGGCCCGACCCAGGGCTACATCTTCGCCCTCCTCACCTTCGCGGTCGGCTTTGCGGTCAGACCGTTCGGCGGGCTGGTGTTCGGCTATTTCGGCGACCGCACCGGGCGCAAGCGCACCTTCCTCGTCACCATCGTGATCATGGGACTTGCGACGTTTGCTATTGGTGTCCTGCCGGACACGGGCGCCATCGGCAGCGCCGCGCCCTATCTTCTGATCGCACTGCGCGTGCTGCAAGGCTTCGCGGTCGGCGGTGAGTATGGCGGCGCCGCGATCTATGTCGCCGAGCATGCGTCGCGCGACAAGCGCGGCGCGGCGACGGGCTGGATCCAGGTCGCGGCCACGATCGGCCTGTTCCTGGCGCTCACCGTCATCCTGACCACACGCACGCTGATGCACGAGACGGCGTTCGGCGCCTGGGGCTGGCGCATTCCGTTCCTGGTGTCGCTGATCCTGCTCGCGATCTCGATCTGGATCCGGCTGAAGCTCGACGAGTCGCCGGCCTTCCAGGCGCTCAAGGACTCCGGCACGACCTCGCGCGCGCCGCTGTCCGAGACGTTCCTGCGCTGGCGCAATCTGCGTGTCGTGCTGGTCGTGCTGATCGGGCTTCTGATGGGCCAGGGCGTGGTCTGGTACACGGCGCAGTTCTACACCCAGTTCTTCCTCGAGCGCGTGATGAAGGTCGAGCCGGCGCTGGTGAACCTGCTGATCCTCACCGTCACGGTGGCCAGCGCCTTGCTGCACATCTTCTTCGCGCGGCTATCCGATCGCGTCGGGCGCAAGCCGATCATGCTGTTCGGGCTGCTGCTGGCGGCGGTCACGTTCGTGCCGGGGTTCCAGATGCTCTCCGCCGCGGTCAATCCCGGATTGACCGAAGCTATCGCGCGCGCGCCCGTGACCGTGTTCGCCGCGCCGGACGATTGCTCCTTCCAGTTCGACCTGATCGGCAAGGCGACGTTCTCGAGTTCCTGCGACATCGCCAAGAGCACGCTTGCCAATCTCGGCGTGCCCTACAGCAACGAAGCCACCCAGCCGGGCGAGCTGGCGCGCATCCGCATCGGCACGGTGACGCTGTCGAGCGTCGACGGCACGGTGCTGGCGAGCTCGGCGCTCGCCACGGCGAAGAAGAACTTCGCGAAGGAAGTGAATACTGCGCTGACCGCGGCGGGATATCCGCACGCCGCAGATTCGGCGCGCGTCGACATTCCGCTGGCGCTCGCGCTGCTGCTGCTGTTTGTGACCGCGGCGGCCGC
Organism: Rhizomicrobium sp.; assembly: GCA_035255625.1. Classification (GTDB taxonomy): domain Bacteria; phylum Pseudomonadota; class Alphaproteobacteria; order Micropepsales; family Micropepsaceae; genus Rhizomicrobium. Next base: position 2,127 of record DATEZM010000246.1, read on the forward strand.
GCTCTACGGCCCGCAAGCGGCGACGCTGGTCGAGCTGTTCCCGACCCGCATCCGCTATTCAGCGCTGTCGCTGCCTTATCATCTGGGCGTCGGCTGGTTCGGCGGATTCCTGCCGCCCATCGCCTTCGCCATCGTGGCGGCGACCGGCAATCTCTATGCGGGGTTGTGGTACCCGGTGATCATCGCCGCGATCGGATTCGTGGTGACGCTGTTGTTCCTGCCCGAGACCAAAGGGCGCGACATCACGGGGTGAGCAGATTGGAAGCGGTCCATCCAGGACGAGTCATCTGAGCGACAGCATGGCCACAATGTTCGCTGTTTTCAGGGAGGTCTATCTATCAATCTTTGTCTCATTTTATCGCGTGGCAGAAGGCGCGTGGCAGCCCTACGTTAAGGCTGACGAGCACAAGGGCGTCGCTGGAATCGCCTTTGTGCAGATAATGATGTTGTCCTGCGCCGAGATGTG
>DATEZM010000247.1:0-3726 GCA_035255625.1 Rhizomicrobium sp.
GAACCTTCGATCGCCGCCGGATAGCCGAGATTGAAAGCCCGCTTGATGAAGGCGAAGTCGGGCCTGAGTTCGCGCAAGCGGATCTGAATGCCGAAGCGGCCTTGGGTCAGCAATGTGACGGCTACGACCGCCGAGATGAACTGGCTCGTCATCGTCGCCAGCGCCGATCCCGTCACGCCGAGGCCCAGGCGGAAGATGAAGAACGGATTGACAATGAAATTGACCATCACGCTGCCAGCGATGATGTAGAGCGGCACTGTCACTTGGCCAACGCCGCGCATCTGCGACTGGAAGCAGAAATAGGTGAAGGCCAGCGGCAGGCTCAGGAACTGCACGCGCAGAAAGCCGAGCGCGTTGTGATAGACGTCGGGTGCTACTTCCATCAGCGCGAGCAGATAGGGCGCGACGACAAAGCCGAACAGGCCGAGCGCCGCCGACACGGCAACCACGGTCAGCAGGGTCTGTCCCGCCACGTGGTCGACCATCGGCCGGTTGCGTGCGCCGACATACTGCGCGATCAGCGTGGAGCCGGCGATGGTGAATCCCATGCCGATCGACATCATCAGGAACATCAGCGGCATCGACACCGACACCGACGCGACCGCCGCGGCGCCCAGCCGGCCGACCCAGAACGCGTCCACCAGCTGATAGGCGATCTGCAGGATGTTGCCGCCCATAATGGGGACGGCGAGCAGAAACAGCGAGCGCGGGATCGGCCCTTCCAGCAAGCGGGGATCGAACGCGCGGCCGCCAAAACCGCGGCCGGGCGGCGCAAACGCCTGTGTTCGCGGCTGTTCTTTGTCGGGAGTCATGGCCACATTTTCGGACATCGACGGGGTCTTTGGCAAATCGCCGGTCTCGCTATAATCGCGGCCGAAGAAGCTCCGGAATCGCCGCTATGCGTCTTGCCTCAGCCCTTTGTGTTCTTGCCGTCCTGGCGGCGATGCCCGCTCACGCGGAGACTTGGCAGCACACGCGCGACAACGCCGGCGGCCTTCCCATGTGCTTCGACAAGGACAGTGTCTCGACCCGGGCCGATGGGCTCACCTATTACGAGGTCAAGATGTGCCAGGATCCGGTGGCGCAGTGGTACGCGGTCAACTGCACGGTGAATTTCAAGGTGGAACTTCTGGTTCGTATCTACGATGTCGGTTCGACCACCCACTACCGAGAATTCACGGTCGACAATCTCCAGTCCGGCATGGCCGCGGATGCCGACATGGCGTGCCACAAATAGTCTGACAAAAAAGGCCGGCGGATCGCTCCGCCGGCTGTTGCGTTCGAAGCGCGCTTCCTATTGCGTGGCCTTTGCCGGTCTCTTCCTCGCGGTCGCGGATTTCTTCGGTGGATTCTCGGCCGCGAGCTTCACGGCGAGCGCGGCATCGGCGGCTTCTTTGGCCAGTCTGAGCGCGCGTAGTTTGGCCGTCTTGGCTTCGAACGCCTGGCGTTCGGCCTCCAACTCTTTCTTCACCAGCGCGTCGCGGGCTTCGGAAGCCGTAAATGTCGCACCGGGCTTGCGGCGCCCAAGGTCTCTGTTTGGTTCGGACATGGGGACTCCTCTGCTGACACGAGATTTCCTGTCCGCCCTTCGGCAAGCGGGCAGGCTCCGCGTAGGGCGGCGTGGGGGCGCGCCGCCGTCGAACGAGTATAGCCGAAACCACCTCGAACAAGGCGAAAAAACTTCAGCCCTACACGCCTCGATTTCGCCGTTTCGCGCCGATTGGCGGCGATCTCGGGCAGGGATTCCGCGAGCCCGCTTGGCTTGGTAACGACATGACCGTGTGTCGCCAGCCGATGGGGATGCTTCGTATACTGATCTTTGCACCGCGCTGAAGGCCGGCCGGTTCTGCGTCGCACAAGAGAAGTCAGCCGACCGCTTTTAGGAAGGCGGCCGCTGCGGCTGGATTGCGCACCTTGGCGCCGGCGATGAAATAGACGAACACGTCACGCTTCTTTTTCGCGGCTGGCTTACCGGTCGTCTCCATGCCCTCGGGCAGCCCACCCGCTCCCCAGGCTTGCGCGGCCTCGGCCCAGCGCTTGATCTGCGCCGGCGGATAGCCGGTGACGACCTTCTCCTGCGTTTCCTGCAGCCGGCAATAGACGAAGTCGCCCGTCGCATCGGGGATGGAGACGAATTTCCTGGAGTCCGCGAACACGACCGCCGCACCATGCTTGCGCGCCAGCGCGATGAAGTCCGGCGTCTTGAAGCTTTCGTGCCGGGGTTCGATCGCATGGCGCAATGCGACGCCATCCAGGCTCTTGGGCAGCAGCGCGAGGAAGGTCTCGAAATCGGCGGGATCGAATTTCTTGGTGTGCATAAACTGCCACAGGATCGGGCCAAGCTTGTCTTTCAGCTCCGTCACGCCGCTCTCCAGGAAGCGCTGGATCGATGGCCCCGCCTCGCCCAGCACGCGGCGGTTTACCGCGAAGCGGTTCGCCTTCAGTGAAAAGACGAAATCGTCAGGTGTCTCGTCATGCCACTTCTTGAATGTCGGCGGCTTGAAGGTGGAATAGAAGGTGCCGTTGACCTCGATGGTGGTGACCTGGCGGCTGGCGAAGGCCAACTCCTTGGCTTTCGACGTCCCCTTGGGGAAGAACGTCCCGCGCCACGGTTCGAAATTCCATCCGCCGATGCCCGCCCGTATCATGCCGCTGCTCGCGCCAAACCGCTCGCGAGGCTAGCTTATCGCGGGGGCGTCGCCCAACCGGAAAAGCCAGGCGCAGTACCAAACACGGTGCGCAGTCCGCGCGTCAGCGATCCCGCATAGACCGAATTGTGCGTTTCGCCCGCGAACACCTCCATCGCCAGGCGAAATCTCGGATAGTTGCGACTGCGAAGGTTCGCGTCGAACGCATAGAGGTTCGTCACCATGTGAGCCGGCAGATAGGCCGCCTCCTCCAGCGCGCCGATGGAGACGAAGAGGTTCACCGCCAAATCCTTCGCCTCCTTCGCGAACGTCGCTTCCTGTTCGAGAAGCGCGCGCTCGTCCCACCAGATCGACGGACTGAGCGCGACGACGCGCTGGAAGGCACCGGGCGCGCGGAACAACGCGAAGAGCGAGAACAGTCCGCCCAGCGACATGCCGACCAGTGTCTGGTCGGTCGCATCGACCGGATAGCGCGCCTCGATCAGCGGCTTCAGCTCGTCGATGATGAACGACAGGAATGCATTGGCACCACCCGGCGTGACGCTGTCTGGAATTTCGCCAGGCATGTCGCGCCGGATGCGCTCGACATAACTTTTGCCTTCCGTCGGACAGAACTCGCGAAAGCGCAGCGCGCGTATCTGCTTGGCGTCGAGCGTCGCGGGATAACCGATGCCGACGACAACGATTTGCGGGAGTTCGCGGGCGAATTGCATCAGCGAAATCGCTTGCGCCGCTAGGCCGAAGCCGTAGCTGGCGTCGGTGATGTAAAGCACGGGCAGTTTTTTTTTCGCCGCGCCGGGCGGTGCCATCACGTCGATCTGGAATGTCTGATCGACATGGGCGGCTCTGAGCAGAAAGCTCTCGGCGCCGCGCACTATGGTGGGACCAATCGGCTCGAGTGCGCTACCGGACAATGTGCTTACTCCGCCGCGACCGCGATGCGCGCTTTGGCGCCGGCCAGCCGAGCCTTCGCCTCGTCATATTCGCGCTTCAGCCGCGCCACCAGTTCGCCTGCGCTCAACACGGACTTTACCTGGCCGATGCCCTGGCCGCAGCCCCAGATGTCCTTCCACGCCTT
>DATEZM010000248.1:0-7265 GCA_035255625.1 Rhizomicrobium sp.
GTGGAGAACAGGCGCACGAGTTCCTTGCGCCCGATCGGGCTGCCCTGGTGGTACCAGGTGCCGTCGCGCGCGATGCGGATGTCGATGTCGCCACAATGGGCGGGATGCCATTTTTCCACCGGCGGCAGGCCGCGGCCCGACGCGGCGTCGCGCTGCAGACTGGCGAGGCCCAGGGGGATTCCGCCGCCGCTCATGTCGGGGTATCCGCGTCGATCACAGCCCTGTGCGGCACCGGTGTTTTCCTTGTTGCGCCTGCACTGCCGGGGTACATAAGTCCAAAGTCCCGGCGCGCCAGCAAGACTAGGGTGCGGCCAGCGGACCGGCAACCAACGATCCGGATTCCCTGATGAACGACACCGTGGCTGAAAATACCGGCGCCGCCGCCCATCTGGAGCGCGCCGCAGCCACCCTGGCCAAGGTGCGCGAGGCGGTCGGGCGGGCGATCTTCGGCCAGGATGCGGTGATCGAGCAAAGCCTCATCACGCTGCTGGCCGGCGGCCATGGGCTTTTGATCGGCGTGCCGGGGCTGGCCAAAACGAAACTGGTCGAGACGTTGGGCATCGTGCTGGGACTCGACTGGAAGCGCATCCAATTCACGCCGGACCTGATGCCGACAGACATCATCGGTTCAGAAGTCCTGGAGGAGAGCGCCGGCAAACGCAGTTTCCGCTTCATCCCCGGCCCGGTGTTCACGCAGTTGCTGATGGCCGACGAGATCAATCGCGCGTCGCCGCGCACGCAATCCGCGCTGCTGCAATCGATGCAGGAGCGGCATGTGACCGTCGCCGGCCAGCGCTACGACTTGCCCAAGCCGTTTCATGTGCTCGCAACGCAGAATCCGCTGGAGCAGGAGGGCACCTATCCTCTGCCCGAGGCGCAGCTCGACCGCTTCCTGCTGCAGATCGACATCGGCTATCCCGACAAGGACTCGGAGCGGCGCATGCTGGCCGCAACGACCTTCGGCGACGAGGAAAAGCCGACGCCGGTGTGTACTGCCGCGGACCTGATGATGGCGCAGCAGATCGTCCGCCACATCCCGGTCGGCGAGAAAGTTGTCGAGGCGATCCTGAAACTCGTGCGCGCCGCGCGTCCGGGCGAGGAAGGCGCCAAGGACATCCGCGACCAAGTCGCCTGGGGGCCGGGACCGCGCGCCAGCCAGGCCTTCATGCTGGCCGTGCGCGCCCGCGCGCTGATCGAGGGGCGGCTTGCGCCATCGACCGACGATGTCGAGGCATTGGCGCAACCCGTGCTGCGCCATCGCATGGCGCTCACTTTCCCGGCGCGCGCCGAAGGCCTGACCGTGCCGATCGTGATCGAGCGGCTCTGCCGGAGCATTCTTTGAATCCGGCGAAGAACGCCAATCTGCAATATGAAGCCGAGGCGCTCGGCGCCGGCCTGCCGCCGCTCCTGGTCGATGCCGAGCGGCTCGCCGCAGCGGTGAGCTTGGGCGTGCATGGCCGGCGCAAATCGGGCATGGGCGAGAGCTTCTGGCAGTTCCGCCGGTACATGCCGGAGGATTCGTCGAACGCGATCGACTGGCGGCAATCAGCGAAGTCGCAGCACCTCTTCGTGCGCGAGCGCGAATGGGAAGCGGCGCAATCGGTGTGGTTCTGGTGCGACGCGTCGGCCGGCATGCAATTCGCCAGCGGCCGCACGACGAAGGCGGAACGCGCGAAGCTGCTCGGTCTGGCGATGGCCTCGCTGCTGGTGCGCGGCGGCGAGCGCGTGGCGCTCTATGGCGATGCTCACGCGCCAGCCAGTTCGCGCGCGGCGTTACGGCGCATCGGTCATGCGCTGCTCGACGGGCCGGCGCGCACCGAAGAGCTGCCGCCGGATGGCATAATCACCAAGAACGCGCAATTCGTGTGGTTCAGCGATTTTCTCTCGCCGCTGCCGGCGATCGAAGCGACGCTGCGAAGGCTCGCCCATTCGGCAGTGACGGGCGAGCTGGTTCACATCATCGATCCGGCGGAAGAGGATTTCCCCTTCTCCGGCCGCATGCGCTTTGAAGACACGAAGGGCGCGCTGAGCGAGACGATCGGGCGCGCCGAGACGGTGGCGTCCGCCTATCGCGCGCGCTTCAAGGCGCATGCCGAGACAGTGGGTGCGCTGGCGCGACGTTTGGGCTGGTCCTACATCGCGCACCGCACCGACAGGCGGCCCGAGACGGCGTTGATTGCGCTCTATGCCGACATGAGTGGGGCGTGAGCGGATATCTCGCGGGATTGAGCTTCGGTGCGCCTTACATTCTTGGCGCCCTCGTCGTGCTGCCGCTGGTGTGGTGGCTGTTGCGGGTGACGCCGCCTTTGCCGCGGCGGCTGGTCTTCCCGCCGCTGCGCCTGCTGCTTGGACTGTCGGGCGAAGAAGAGACGCCAGCGCGTACGCCGTGGTGGCTGCTGCTGCTTCGTCTGATCGCCGCCGCTGCCGTGATCGTCGCACTGGCGGAGCCGCTTTATGGAAAAGCACAGGGAATCGCCGGAACGGGACCGGTCGTTCTATTCGTCGACAATGGCTGGACGGCAGCGGCAAACTGGGACGCGCGGCAGGCAGCGATTGCCGAAGTGCTGCGGAATGCCGCGAACCAGCGGCGCGCTGTCGCCATCGTTCCGACCGCCGATCTGCCCGACACCGATCTGATGGACGCCGGCAAGGCAGCACGCGTCGCGCAGGCCCTGACGCCGGAGCCCTGGCTGCCGGACCGGCGACGCGCCGCAAGAGCAATCGCCACGGCGAAGTTCGACGTGAAGCCGCAGATTCTCTGGATGAGCGACGGCATAGAAGACGGCGAGGCGACTGCCACGGCCGACACACTCGTCAAGGCCGGCGCGCTTACGATCTATGCCGATGCGCCGGGAGCCGGCGTGGTCGCGCTGTTGCCGCCGGCAAACAAGGCGAACGGCTTCGACGTCACCGTGATGCGCGCGGGAAGCGAGGGCGAGCGCGGCGGCGAAGTGCAAGCACTCGGCAACCATGGCGAGGTGCTGGCCGAAGGCGCGTTCCGCTTCGCCGCCGGCCGCAACAAGGCCGACGCGCATATCAGCCTGCCGCTCGAAGTGCGCAACGAGACGACGCGCATTGCCATCGCGAACACAGATTCGGCGGGCGCGGTGCAACTGCTGGGCGGCGGCGGCTCGCGGCGCGCGGTTGGCCTGGTATCGCCCGGCGGCGCGGAGGACACCCAGCCGCTCTTGTCCGACACCTATTATCTGGAGCGTGCGCTTTCGCCTTACGCCGAGGTGCGCAAGGGCACGGTGAGCGATCTACTGGCGCGCAATGTGTCGGTGCTGATCCTTGCGGATATCGGGCGCATCGCCGGGAGCGACTACGACAAGGTCGAGAAGTTCGTGACCGGCGGCGGCCTGCTGATCCGCTTCGCCGGCGGACGCATGGCGGGGGGCGCCGACGATCTGGTGCCGGTGAAGCTGCGCATCGGCGGACGCTATCTCGGCGGCGCACTCGCCTGGGCCGAACCGCAGAAGCTGGCGCCGTTTTCGGATTCAAGTCCGTTCGCCGGACTTGTCGTGCCGCCCGACGTGACGGTGTCGCGCCAGGTGCTGGCGGAACCCTCGGTCGAACTCACCGACCGGACCTGGGCACGGTTGGAGGACGGAACGCCGCTCGTGACCGCGGAAGGCAAAGGCAAGGGCTTCATCGTGCTGTTTCACATCACGGCGGGACCTGCCTGGTCGTCGCTGCCGCTGTCGGGACTCTATGTCGACATGATGCGGCGGCTGCTGGCGCTGTCAGCGGGCGCGAGACCTTCCGACATGAAAAGCGCGGTGATGCTGCCGCCGGTGACCACGCTCGACGGCTTCGGGCGGACGCGCAAGCCGCCGGCGGAGGTGCTGCCGATCCGCGCCGCCGATCTCGGCAAGACGGTGCCTTCGCCGATCCACCCGCCAGGCCTTTATGGCGTCGCAGGCACAGAGGATGCGCTGAACGCCGTGAAGGCCGATGCGGAGCTGCTGCCGTTCGGCGATATCGGCGTGCCGGTCGAGCCCTATCCGCAGTCCGGCGTCGTGCCACTGGCACCGCTGCTGCTGGCGCTCGCGATCGCGCTTCTGTTTCTCGACGCGCTGCTGTCGCTTTGGATGCGCGGTTATCTGGCGAAGTTGCGCATGGGCCGCGTCGCAGCCGGCACGGTCGCCGTCGTCTTCGCGCTGCACAGTTTCCACGCACGGGCCGACGACGCTTTCGATTTGAAGGCCGCGGACGACACGCGGCTTGCCTATGTGATCACAGGATTGCCCGATGTCGACGACATGAGTCGCGCGGGGTTGACGGGGCTCGGCCTGCAGCTGCGCCAGCGCACCTCCTACGAGCCACAAGACCCGGTAGGCGTCGACATCGCCAAGGACGATCTGTCGTTCTTCCCCCTGCTCTACTGGCCGATGGATCCGCGCGAGAAGGATCTCAGCCCGCAGGCGCTGGCGAAGATCAGCGACTATATGCGCAATGGCGGCACGATCCTGTTCGACACGCGCGATCTGACGCTGGGCGCGACGCGCGGGCCCAACTCGCCGGGCGAGCAGACATTGCGCCGTCTCGTCGCGAAGCTCGACCTCCCGCCGCTGGAGCCCGTGCCGTCGGATCACGTGCTGACCAAGACGTTCTACATCCTGCAGGATTTTCCGGGACGCTGGGACGGCGGCAAGGTGTGGGTCGAGGCGCTGCCACCGCCCGATCCGAGTGCCGGGCCGCAGCCATCGCGCGGCGGCGACGGCGTATCGCCGGTTATCATCGGTGGCAATGACTGGGCAGCAGCCTGGGCCGTGCGACCCGACGGCGCGCCGATGGTCGACGTCGTGCCGGGCGGCGAGCGCCAGCGCGAGATGGCCTATCGCTTCGGCATCAATCTCGTGATGTACGCCTTCACCGGCAACTACAAGGCCGACATGGTGCACTGGCCGGCGCTGCTGCAGCGCATGGGCAGGCAGCCGTGAACCTGAGCATCGATTTCGCGCCGCATGTTCCGCTGATGCTGCTGTGGGCGGCGATCGGCGTCTCGTTGGCATTGACGATCCTGTCCTTCGCGCTGCGCGCGCGCGGCGCCTGGGCGCGCGCATTGGTGTTCGCGGCGCTGATCTTCGTGCTCGCCAACCCGCTCATCGTCAGCGAGATGCATGCGCCGCTGCCCGATGTCGCGGCGATCGTGATCGACCGCTCGCAGAGCATGGGCGTGGGCGACCGCCGCGCGCGGGAAGATGTGGCGCTCGCTGCGATCAGGAAGCAGCTCGCGGGCGAGAAGGACCTCGAACTGCGCGAGAGCGTGGTGACGACGACCACGACCGGCGAAGACAACGGCACGCAGCTTTTCGCCGCGCTCAACGCAGCGCTTGGCGACGTGCCACCAGAGCGTATCGCCGGCGCGATCCTCATCACCGACGGTGAAGTGCATGACGCGCCGGCGCCGGACAAGCTCGCGATCAAGGCGCCAATCCACGCCCTGATCACCGGCCGCCGTGGCGAGCGCGACAGAAAGCTCACCATCGTCAGCGCGGCGCGTTTCGCCATCGTCGGCCAGAGCGCGCCAATGGCCGTCAGGGTCGACGATTTCGGCGCTGCTCCCGGCGGCACGGCGCAGGTCCAGATCCGCATCGACGGCGTGCCGCTCAGCGCGCAGAGCGTTCCGGTCGGCAAGGACACGACGCTTCAGATCCCTGTCAAACATGGCGGAGAAAACGTCGTCGAAGTCGAAGCCGAGCCAGGACCGGCCGAGCTGACGCTGCAAAACAACCGTGCGGTGGTGACGGTGTCGGGCGTGCGCGACCGCCTGCGCGTGCTGCTCGTCTCCGGCGAACCACATGCGGGAGAGCGAGTGTGGCGCAACCTGCTCAAATCCGATCCGTCCGTCGACCTTATTCATTTCACGATTCTGCGGCCGCCTTCGAAGCAGGATTCGACACCGGTCGACGAGCTGTCGCTGATCGCCTTTCCGACGCGCGAGCTGTTCAGCGAGAAGCTCGACAGCTTCGATCTGGTAATCTTCGACCGCTACAGCGAGCGCGGAATCTTGCCGCTGCTCTACTACGAGAACCTCGCCGACTATGTCGACAATGGAGGCGCGTTGCTGGTCTCGTCGGGCCCCGAATTTGCGCAGCCGATGAGCATCTCGCATACGCCGCTCGCTGCGGTGCTGCCGGCGCAACCGACTGGCGAGATTGTGACGCAGGGCTACAAACCCATGGTCACCGCGCAGGGCATGGCCCATCCGGTGACGCGCGATCTTCCCGGCACCAACACGGAAAGCGCACCACCAACATGGGGCCGCTGGTTCCGCATCATCGGCGCCAACAAAATCGCCGGCGAGACGCTGATGAGCGGGCCGGGGGACAAGCCGCTGCTCGTTCTCGACAATGTGCAGAAGGGGCGCGTCGCCGAGCTTTTGTCCGATCACGTCTGGTTGTGGGCACGTGGCTTCGAGGGCGGGGGGCCCCAGGCCGAGCTGCTGCGCCGGTTGGCGCATTGGCTGATGAAAGAGCCCGAGCTCGAAGAGGAGCGTCTGGCGGCGACCATCGCCGACGGACGCATTGCCGTCGAGCGCCGTACCATGGCCGACACCGCCAAGCCGGTGACGCTGACCTATCCCGACGGCAAGAGCGTGACGCTGACGCTCACCCGATCCGAGCCCGGTGTGTGGCGGGCGAGCGCCAAGGCCGACGAACTCGGCCTCTACCGGTTGACCGACGGCACGCTGACCGCGGTCGCTGCGGCAGGGCCGCTGAACCCGAAAGAGGTCGCCGACGTGCGCGCGACCGATGCGATCCTCTCGCCCATCGCCGATGCGAGCGGCGGCTCGGTGCATTGGCTGGCGGACGGCGTGCCGGATGTGCGTCGAGTGGGAGCCAGCGGCAACGCTGCCGGCGCCAACTGGATCGGCCTGCGCGCCAATGGCGCCTACCGCGTGACGAGTGCCGAACAGCGGCCGCTGCTGCCGGAATGGCTGGCACTGCTTCTGCTCCTCGGCACGCTGCTGATCGCGTGGCGGGCAGAGGGGCGATAGATAGTAGCAATCACCCGAGCCCCGCGCTGTCGGCGCAGACGGGATCGTCGAGATGGGCGCGGCGGACTTCACCGGCGAGATTGAGCGCGGCGCCGGGTTTCAGCGACAGGCCGAGGATGCGCGCCGGATCGACAGGTCCTGGAAAACGGATGCGGCCCGGCGGAAGTTTCGAGAAGCCGACGCGCGCGTAATAGGGCTCGTCGCCGACGAGGATCACGACGTCATGGCCCCGCACACGCGCCTCGTCGAGCGCACGTTCCAT
>DATEZM010000249.1:0-7059 GCA_035255625.1 Rhizomicrobium sp.
CGTCGTCGAGAGCGTGAAAGCAGCCAGCGACGTCTATTCGCCTTTGACCGGTGAGGTCACGGCGGCCAATGCCGCGATTGTCGACAACCCGGCGCAGGTGAACGAGGACCCGGAAGGCGCCTCCTGGTTCTTCAAGCTCAAGCTCGCCGACAAGGGCGAGCTCGCAAAGCTGATGACGGCGGCACAGTACGAAGAGTTCGTGAAAGGGCTTTAGGCCATGCGTTATCACCCGCTCACACCCGCCGACCGCACGCAGATGCTGGCGAAGATCGGCGCAGGCTCGGTCGATGAGCTGTTCCGTGACGTGCCGCGATCAGCCGTCGTGCCGTTGTCGGTATTCGATCTTCCCGATGGACAAGGCGAGATCGAGGTTGAGCGTGCCCTGTCACGGCTGGCGGCGAAGAACGCCGCCGCCGGCGCGGGGCCGTCCTTCCTCGGCGCGGGCGCCTACAAGCATCACGTGCCCGCCGCGGTCGATCACCTGATCCAGCGCAGCGAGTTCCTCACCAGCTACACGCCGTATCAGCCCGAGATCGCGCAGGGTACGCTGCAATACATGTTCGAGTTCCAGACCCAGGTGGCGCTGCTCACCGGCATGGAAGTCGCCAATGCCTCGCTCTATGACGGCTCGACCGCCACGGCCGAAGCGGTGCTGATGGCGCAGCGCATCACGCGCCGCCCGAAGGCGATCCTGTCCGGCGGTCTCCACCCGCACTACGCCGAAACGGTTGAGACTGTTGCAGCGTTGTCCGGCGAAGTCGTGCGCGCGCCGGTCACGCCGGGCCGCAGCGAGGACATCGCCTCCCTGATCGACGACCAGACGGCCTGTGTTGTGGTCCAGAGCCCCGATGTCTTCGGCCTCATCCGCGACATTGCCGCGATTGCTGCCGCCGCCCACGCTAAGGGCGCGCTGCTGATCGCCGTCGTCACGGAGGTTGTTTCGCTCGGTCTGCTTGAAGCGCCGGGACATCTTGGCGCCGATATCGTTGCTTGCGAAGGCCAGTCGCTCGGCAACGGTCTCAATTTCGGCGGACCCTATGTCGGCCTTTTCGCCACCCGCGAGAAATTCCTGCGCCAGATGCCGGGCCGGCTCACCGGCGAGACGGCCGATGCCGCCGGCAAGCGCGGCTATGTGCTGACACTCTCCACCCGCGAACAGCACATCCGCCGCGAAAAGGCGACGAGCAACATCTGCACGAATTCCGGCCTGTGCTGCCTCGCCTTCACGATCCACCTGTCGCTCTTGGGTGAGGAAGGGTTGGCGCGGCTGGCGCGGTTGAACCACGCCAAGGCAAGCGCGCTCGCCGATACGCTCAGCCGCATTCCGGGCGTCAGCCTCGTCACACCGAACTTCTTCAACGAGTTCACGCTCAAGCTGCCGAAGCCGGCCGCCGGCGTCGTCGATGCGCTGGCGGCGAAGGGAATATTGGCAGGCGTCCCGGCATCGCGCCTGATGCCGCACGATCCTGGCGCGCGCGACCTCCTCATCGCCGCCGCGACCGAAACCACCACCGACGAAGATGCCGCCGCTTTCGCCGCCGCCCTGAAAGAGGTGCTGTCGTGACCATGAACAATCAGGGACGACCCACCGCCCCGGGCACGATCGCTCCGAATGAGCTTCCGACCATTTCCGGCGACCGCGGTCTCGACCACGAGGAACCGCTGATTTTCGAGATCGGCCGCGACGGGATGACCGGCGTCGATCTGCCCGACCTCCAGCTCTCCGAGACACGCCTTGGCGGCCAACGCCGCAAGGGGCCGATCGGCCTGCCGGGTCTCTCCGAGCCGGAAGTGATCCGCCATTATGTGCGGCTCAGCCGGATGAACTACGCCATCGATGCCGGGCTTTATCCGCTCGGTTCCTGCACGATGAAGCACAATCCGCGTCTCAACGAGAAGATGGCGCGGCTGCCCGGTTTCGGCGACCTGCATCCGCTCTCGCCGCAATCGGCGACGCAGGGTGCGCTCGCGTTGATCTCCCAACTGATGAAATGGCTCACCACGCTGACCGGCATGCCGGCGGTGGCGATGAGCCCGAAGGCCGGCGCCCATGGCGAGCTCTGCGGCCTGCTCACGATCCGCGCGGCGATCGAAGCGCGCGGCGAGACGCGCAAGCGCATCCTTGTGCCGGAATCGGCGCATGGCACCAATCCCGCCACTGCCGCTTTCGCCGGCTTCACCATCGACGAGGTGAGGGGCACCGCCGACGGCCGCGTCGACATGATCGAACTCGAAGGCAAGCTCGGTCCCGACGTCGCCGCGATCATGCTGACCAATCCGAACACCTGCGGGCTGTTCGAGCGCGACATCCGTCACATGGCCGACGCCACGCACAAGGCCGGCGCCTATTTCTATTGCGACGGCGCGAACTTCAACGCCATCGCCGGCCGCGTGCGGCCGGGCGATCTCGGCATCGACGCCATGCACATCAATCTACACAAGACCTTCTCGACGCCGCATGGCGGCGGCGGGCCGGGGGCAGGGCCGGTCGTGCTCTCCGCCGCGCTGGCGCCCTTCGCGCCGCTGCCGCTGCTGGTGCACGACGCGAATGGCTTCCGCCTGGTCGAGGATCGCGACGCGCTGCCGAAGGGCGCGAAACCGTTCGGCCGGCTCTGTGCCTTCCACGGCCAGATGGGCATGTTCGTGCGCGCACTGGCTTACATGCTCAGCCATGGCCGCGACGGCGTGCGCCAGGCCAGCGAGGACGCGGTCCTCAGCGCCAACTATATCCTGGCCGGCCTTAAGGATGTGATGAGCGCGCCGTTCGGCGACGGTCCCTGCATGCACGAGGCGCTGTTCGACGATCACTTCCTCGAGGGCACTGGGGTCACCACGCTCGACTTTGCCAAGGCGATGATCGACGAGGGTTACCACCCGATGACGATGTATTTCCCGCTCGTCGTCCATGGCGCGATGCTGATCGAGCCGACGGAGTCGGAATCGAAGGAATCGCTCGACCGCTTCATCCACGTCCTGCGCGAGCTGGCGCTGGAGGCGAAGGCAGGAAAGACCGCGCGCTTCGAAGGCGCACCGCATCTGGCCCCCCGCCGCCGCCTCGACGAGACCGCGGCCGCGCGCAAACCTGTGCTGCGCTGGAAGAAGCGCGACCTGCCGCAAGCGGCGGAGTAGAGGCGATGATGGCCGCCTTGGCCTTGGCCGCCATGCTGGCTCAGGGCACGCCGTCGGGCTGGACGCACCTCTCGACCGGCACAGTGTCGCTCGACGCGCCGCCGGGGTCGACTCTAAAGCTGGTCGCGCCTGGAACATGGGAACTGCACAACCGCGATCTCACTCTGCATCTTGCTCTCGGTCCCAAGGTTGCCGATGCGGACGATGCCGAGCCGCCCCGCTGCTATAACGAGATCATTATTGCCCCGAATCCGATCGGCGGTGCTCTGCGCGTGACGCGCCCGTCTGCACGCGCCGATTGTCCGCAAGACTATGCCTCGCTCTTCATGCCCGCGTCGCAGGAGGGCGGATTGAAGCTGTTCGTGTGGGCACAGACCGACGACTACCTGATCGTCTGCCAAGTCATTGCGTCGATGCGCTTCGCGCCAGCACTATGACCATGGGCCCCAGCGGTTTGTCGACGTCCATCCGCTGCGCCGATGGAATCCACGCGCTCGAGATCGCGCCGTCGAAATAGAGCGCGTTGGGGGAATTCAGCTCGTCGCGGAACAGCCGTGCCAGCCGGCCGAACGACACCGGCTCGTCGCTGATGACGAAGTACGCCGTGTGCGCATCGCGTACGCCCACGCCGTTGCGGATGTTGCGCGACGGCCCGTCGGCCGTGATGTTCGGGTTGAACCCGTTGTCGATCACCAGCATCGGCCCCGATTGCGTCGCGGTGAGCGGCGGCGCGGGCTCGCCCGTCACGGCATCGCTGGTCTCGACCGCCACCCGGCCGTCGCGCCGAACCAGGAACACGCCATTCGGCTTCAGGTAGAAATTGCCGCCGCCGGTGCGCGCGTTGAGCGGACGGCGCACCGCGCCGTTCTCTACATAAAGGCCGAGCGGCTTGCCGTCCTCCTCGAACATCCCCGCGTTCATCGCAAACAGCACGCGGTCGCGGTCTGGGCCAAGCTCCGTCGCCAGCCTGTCGAAGCCGCGCAACGCCTTTCCGTTTGTGCCGGTCCACACCAGCCGCAGCTCGTCGCGGCGCGCATCGAAAGTGCAGACGGTGAAGCCGCTGCCTTCGAAGGTCCGCTGCTCGCAAGGCGTTGCGGCACAGGGCAGGGTGGTCAGGAGTGCGAGTGCGGTCGCTGCGAGGAATCGGAACATGCGGCCAGTGTGACAAAAAAAGACCCCGTCCGGTACATCCGCGGACGGGGCTGAGTTGTCCCTAGGAGGAGACGATGAACTGGTTCAGGTGCAGAGATGCACTTTCAGGCCGGCCGGTACGCGGGTGTCGGCGTCGCCGCAGGCCTGGTCGAGCTGTTTCTGGGTGAGACCGCGCGCCTGGCGCAGGTCGGTGCCCTTGATCGAGGTGATGTCCATCTTCGCGCCGGAGAGATCGGCGCCATCCAAGGTCGCATGCGCCAGATTGGCAGCCGACAGGTCTGTGCCGCGGAAGCTGGCGCCGCTGAAATTCGCGTAGGACATGCACATCAGGACGGCCGTGGCGCCGTCGAAATCGGCGCCGGTGAGGTTCTTCGCCTTGACGCAGGTGTTGGTGAGATCGGACCCGGCGAGATTGCAGCCCGGGCAATCGACGATGCCGGCATGGATGCGGGCGACCGCCGCCGCGTCATAAACGGGCGCGGCCAGGGCGCGCGATCCCAGGACCATCAGCAGGGCGGCAGCGAAGGCGGTAAGTCTGGACATGGTGTCCCGAAGTGAAACGGCTGCCCAAGGCGTCGCAATCGCCGTGCCGCCGCCTCGCGCGCTCGTTGGGGACAACAAAGGAGCTTTGATGGAAGTTATTGGGGCCGCGTTTCCACACCCCACAAACGCAAACGGAGGCCCCTCGCGATGGCCCCCGTCCACGGTCAGCACACGGGTTGTCCTGGTTGCGATCCTCGCCTTGCAGCGCGACCACCTCAGGTCCTGTGCGATCTTTTCGACGCTTCTTCTACGCGTTCCTTTCGTCCTGCGCGCCCGCCTTTCGTTGGGCCTTCCGCGTCACGCTTAAAGCGGCCTTAGGTTCCGCTTTCTGCGCCCAGCTTAACCGGTTTCCCCGCCGGTCCCTGGATCCTCGGTCCACTTGGGCGTTCTAGCTCGCCGTCTGTGGCCCTTGCCGCACTCCGGTCCGTTTCAGGCTCGCGCCCTCACCGTCCGGTGCAAGGTGTTACGCCGGTCACCTTTTCAGGTGCCTTGGGCTTCTCCCGTGTGCGCGGGCGCCCCAGACGCGAGAAAAGATTGCGATGGATTTGTATTCGAGTCGAGCGAACCGAATCAGTTGTCCACAGCAACGAATCAGTGCGGGAACTTTTGCTGCGGCGTGGAAATCAATGATCGCGCTTGACGTCGAAAGTGGCGGCCGCGCGGCCTGGCTCGGCGATGACCAGATGCGCGGTCTCGTCGCTCAGCCGCGTCAGCACTGCGCTCGCATGGTCCCAGGTGATCGTCAGCGTCTTGCCGTCTTTCGACACCGCAGCGTGGAGATCGTCCGGCAGATAGTCGCCATGCCAGAACATGCCGGTCGCGTTGTTGCCGGCCATGATGATCTGCACGCCGTCACCGCCCTGCCAGTTGCCGGCCCACGTGCCGTTCCAGTCGGGCGCGGCAACGGCGGATGATGCAAAGCTTGCAATCATCAGAGCGAGAGCGGCGATGCGGATTCTCATCGCGCGAGACTAACACGGTTCGTCAACGCCGTGCCCGAAAAGCGGAAGGGGCGGGAGCGCGAGCCACCCACCCCTTCCCACCCATCGCGAGGTGTTCGGTCTAGCTGCAGCCGCTCGTCGAGCCGCAGGTGTTGCACTTCATGCAGGTGCCGTTGCGGACCAGGGTGAAATTCCCGCAGCCGCCGCAGGCGTCGCCTTCATAGCCTTTCATCCGCGCTTCCGCCGCGCGCTTGGCCTGGAGCTCGCGCGCCTTGCCGGATTTGCCGGCAGCCTCTTCCGCCCGCTCGCGCAGCTTGGTGCCCAGCGCATCGACCAGGTCGCCGACCGGGTTGCCACCCGCCTCGGCCAGAACGCTGGCGCTGATCTCGGAGAGTGTGTGAATCATCTCGTCGTCGGTGGTGAGGAATTCCTCGACCGCGTCGTGCGTCTCGTGTGCGTGGACATGGGCGTGTTCGGCATGCTCGTCGAGCTTGCGCGCTGCGCCGCCGCGGACTACCGCGATGGTGCGCGATAGCCGTCCGCGCACGAAGCCCGGCGAGACCACGCGGCGGACCACTTCGTTGGTGCGCTCGTCGCCTTCATCGGTGCCGACACCGACATCTTCGTCGCCCTCTGGCTGGACATGGGCGAGGTCGTTGCGGCCGAGATAGCTGACCGCCAGTTCGCGGAAGATGTAGTCCAGAATCGACGTCGCGTTCTTGATCGAGTCGTTACCGATCACCATGCCGGCCGGCTCGAAGCGCGTAAAGGTGAAGGCGTCGACGAATTCGTCGAGCGGCACGCCGTATTGCAGGCCCATCGAGATCGCGATGGCAAAGGCGTCCATCAGCGAGCGGAACGCCGCGCCGTCCTTGTGCATGTCGATGAAGATTTCGCCGATGCGGCCGTCTTCGTATTCACCAGTGCGCAGATAGACCTTGTGGCCGCCGACGATCGCCTTTTGCGTATAGCCCTTGCGGCGCTGCGGCAGTTTCTCGCGGTCGCGTTCGCGCACCCGTTCGATCACGCGTTCCACGATCCGCTCGGTGACGACGGTGGTGCGCGCCACGGGCGTCAGCTCTTCGACCGCTTCTTCGTCCTCGTCGATCTGCAGTACCTGGCTCGCCAATGGTTGGCTGAGCTTGGAGCCGTCGCGATAGAGCGCATTGGCCTTGAGCCCGAGCCGCCACGACTTCATGTAGCTCGCGCCGCATTCCGCGACGGTGGCGTTGTTGGGCATGTTGATGGTCTTGGAGATCGCACCGGAGATGAAGGGCTGCACCGCGGCCATCAT
>DATEZM010000250.1:0-3818 GCA_035255625.1 Rhizomicrobium sp.
GCGAAGGCGACGGATACAGCGCCGAACGCGAGCGCCGTCACGGTGACCGCGTTGAGGTGGGACGACATGCCGATCGCGAAGAACAACGCGAGCGCCCAGAACACAAGGACCGAGAGCAACGGCCCCAACACGGGATGGCCGGCCAGTTGCAGTGCCATTAGGATACGGGATTGCCCGACTAAGCCGGCGTAGGTGTTGGCCTTCGCCACCGCCGCTTTCTGTGCGTCCGTCTTCGGTTCGAGCGTCGCGAGAAAGGCGTTCAAGCCCTGCAAGGCGGCGATCGGAGCGGCGACCGTGAACAGGTTCGAGTCGGCTTCGCCGCCACCCCAGATTGCATCATAGGCGCGCTGCGTCGATTCCTTCAGCTTGGCACGTGCGGGTTGCGTCTCGGGCCCGTATTGCGCCAGCGCCATATCGAGCTGCAAGACCTGCGCGGAGAGCGCTTCGAGCCCCGCCTTCTGGGTCGCGAAGAAACTATAACTGACGCCGATGACCGTCCCCATCACCAACGCCAGCAGCAGCGTGACGAGCCCCGCCACCTGCCCAATCGTACCGCGCACAGCGTCCGACTTGTGTTCGTCCCTAAGGCGACTCTGAACGTAAACGCCCAACAGACCGGCGCAGAGCGTCAGAACGGCGACAATCACGATGATTATAATGTCCATGCCCGTGCCTCCCCCTGCATCCCAATTTGGTCGGTGCATGTGGTCCGCTGGCGTGCTGACCTCTTTATGCAGGGTACGCGGAAATCAGTCCGGGAGCCAGGGCGCTATGCGTAGCGGCAGGACGCTGCCAACAAAACGCTCGTCGTTTTACTATATGATAAAGGTTATTGGACTAAACCGCTCCGCGGTAATGCGCCTCTGCCCAACGCGATGGTGCGACGCGGCCGACGACGATCCCAAGGCAGCATTCTTTTCTGACGGCCTCGATTGCGGGACAATGGAGTAGCGCTTTGCCGCTTCCTTCATTCCGCAAAGGAGCCGTCGATGACACCGCTTCGCCAACGCATGACCGAGGACATGCAATTAAGAAACCTTTCGCCAGATACGCAACGATCGTATCTTCATCAAATCAGTCAATTGGCGCGATATTTCGGGAAATCGCCAGACAAGTTGGGTCCCTCCGATATCCGATCCTATCAACTCCACCTGATCCAGGAAAAGGAGCTGGCTCCGAGTTCGCTATTGGTCGCAGTCTCAGCAATCCGATTTCTTTACAATGTCACGCTCCAACGTGACTGGCGTCTCGAACAGGTCGTGCCGACCTGCCGCAAGCCCCAGGCGCTGCCGGTGGTGATGAGCCCCGACGAAGTCAGCCGGTTTCTCGACGCCGTCGAGAACCGGAAGCATCGGATGATCCTGACCATCTGCTACGCGGCGGGTTTGCGAATCTCCGAGGCTGTCAACCTGACGCTGTCCGCAATCGACAGTGAACGAATGGTCATTCACGTCGAGGACGGCAAAGGGCGGAAGGATCGTTACGTGATGCTCTCGCCAGCCCTGCTGGAAATGCTCCGCGAGTATTGGCGTCGCTTCCGCCCCAAAGAATGGTTGTTCCCCGGCAGGAGCCCCGAAAAGCCCATTTCGCCCCTGGTCATCGATCTCGCATGCAGGACAGCCAGGCGCAAATGCGACATCGCCAAACCTGTCACGCCACATTCGCTGCGTCACGCCTTCGCGGTTCACCTGCTGGAGTCTGGCGCCGATCTGCGCACGATCCAGTTGCTCCTTGGCCATCGGAACTTGAGCACCTCGGCCCGATACCTGCGCCTAGCGACCAGCAAGGTTTGCGCGACGCCCAGTCCGTTGGATTCGCTGAAGTCAGTCGCGCCATCGCACGCCGAACTCGCCCCGGTCGCCAACTGAGAGCCGTCTGATGGGCCTGGAGGTGGCCCACATCTTCAACCGCTACGGCGAAGCCTATCGCCAAGCCCACGACGCTTCGCTGTCCGCAGCGCAGCGACGCGCCATGGGCGCAATCGAACTGTGCCGCACCGCGGCGTTGGGCGGCCATATCGAGCGGTGTGACAACTGCGAGCATGAGCGGGTCGCCTACAATTCCTGTCGCAATCGGCATTGCCCAAAATGCCAATCTCTTTCCCGCGCCAAATGGCTGGCGGCGCGACAATCCGAGCTTCTGGAGACGCCGTACTTCCACGTGGTCTTCACGCTTCCCGACGAGGTCGCCGTCATTGCCTACCAGAACAAAGCGACAGTCTACGACATCCTGTTCCGGGCCGCCGCGCAGGCGCTGAGCGCCATCGCCGCCGATCCTTCCCATCTAGGCGCCGAGATCGGCTTCGTATGTGTGCTGCACACGTGGGGCCAGAATCTGCTCCATCACCCGCACTTGCACTGCTTGGTTCCCGGTGGCGGCATCTCGCCCGAAGGCGATCGATGGATGGCTTGCCGGCCTGGTTTCTTCCTCCCCGTCACGGTTCTGTCGCGCCTGTTTCGTGGCTTGTTCCTGCACTATCTCGAAGCCGCGTTCACCGCCGGGCGACTCCATTTCTTCTCTACGCTTCAACCTCTTGCGGAACGGTGCGCGTTCCGCAGCCATCTCGCTCCTGCCTGGGACGCCGAATGGGTGGTCTATGCCAAGCCGCCATTCGCCGGGCCGCGCCAAGTCCTCACCTATATCGGCGGATATACCCATCGCATCGCCATCTCGAACAACCGGCTCGTGGCGGCCGACGATGGCAAGGTCAGCTTTCGCTGGAAGGACTATCGACGTGGAAACCGGCACGGTGTCATGACGTTGGCGGCTCACGAATTTATCCGGCGCTTCCTGATCCACGTCCTACCGGATGGCTTTCAGCGAATCCGCTACTACGGGTATCTCTGCAACCGTCGGCGCGCGACGAAACTGGCCCAGTGCCGCGAACTGCTGGCGATGGCCCAGGCGAAAGCAACCCTTCGGTCCGACGCGAAGGACGACTATCGCGGCCTTTATGAAACGCTCACCGGCAAATCCCTGACGCTGTGCCCCGTCTGCGCTATCGGGCACATGCGCATCAGCGAAATCCTGCCGAAACTGAAAGGGCGCCAATGCGCCTGGGACTCGTCATGACCGTTCAATTGCGCCCGGCTTGCAAGGTCAAACTGGCTCGTTTCGTCGAGGCGGGCGGTAGCTTTTGCCCCGATCTTCGGCCACGCGGGGCGCCGAGCAGACCTGATCCTGCCCGACCGCTCCACAGCGCTGCTTTCTCCGGATCGCAGCGAGCTGGGACACAGCTGACTCGGACGCTGATTCAGGCATTCGGCTCGCTCGGGGCGCGCGTCAGCCAATACAATTCCCATAGGCCGACCAAGCGCCAGCCGGTTTAGCCCAATTCGCTTTAGACTTACCGGCGCGCTCTGGGCGCAGCGCCTCACCCGGCAACCCTGTGCCGCGCGCCGCCAAGTCAAAAACGCTCTTAATTATCAAGATTAAAACCACCGGCAGGGGGATCGCATGAACATCGCCGCGACGACCGATCCGCTGCCGACCGAAATCACTCCCGCCGACCGGCTGCTGACCGCCGCCGAGTTCCAGAAACTCGCCGACGTGCCGCCCGAGGTCGAATGGTTCGCCAACATCAGCAACGCCCACACCCGCCGATCCTACGAAAACGCGGTGAAGGATTTTGTCCGCTTCGCCGGCATCCGCCGACCGGAAGAATTCCGTACCGTGACCCGCGCACACTTGATCGCCTGGCGCGACGAGCTGCGCCGGCGCGACCTCGGCGGCGCGACGATCCGGCACCGCTTGGCGGCGCTCGCCTCGCTGTTCGAATATCTCTGTGAGAGGAACGGGAAACCCGCGCAGCCGCCCGA
>DATEZM010000251.1:0-5375 GCA_035255625.1 Rhizomicrobium sp.
CGACGATGATCGGAATGCCGATCAGCACCGGGCTGAGCACGATGCCGACGGCGAACAGGATCAGCCAGATCCAGAACGCGTGGATCGCGTTCTCGAAATGGCTGTGCCATAGCGTGCCGATGCTGTCGTCGCGCTTCACATAAGCGAGGATGACGCCGGCGAGCCCTGCCGCACCGCCGGTGAAGAGAGCGCCCAGATAGAGCCCATAGACGATGATCGCGAGCGTTCGCGTGTCGGTCGAAGCCGGGACTTGCTGCGGTGCGGCGTCGGCCATGTTCACGACCCTCTGATCCCTGGGAACGATGTGGGGTTTCCGATGGTTGGCGTCAAGGATGAGTTTCTCGCGTTTTCCGCGTCCAGGACACTGCCAAATCGGCTAGAGTTCCGCCCCTCGCCTGCCCGAAAGGACCCCCCAATGAACCTCCTCGCCAAGCTCGCCGCGGCCGCAGCGTTTGCCACCGCTCTCATCGCCGCGCCGACCGCTCAGGCCTCGGACGAAATGGACGTGCTCGCCCATGCCGACCGCACCATCGACCATCTGAGAAGCGATCCCGCCTTCTCCCAGGCGGCGCGCATGGTCCACAGCGCCCGCGCCATCCTGATCGTGCCCAGGCTGGTCAAGGGCGGCTTCATCTTCGGCGCCGAGGGCGGCGACGGCGTGCTGCTCAAGCGCAACGGACGCAGCTGGAGTTCGCCGGCCTTCTACACGCTCGGCTCCGCTTCCTTCGGATTGCAGATCGGTCTCGAACAGGCAGAGCTCGTCTTCATCATCATGACCGACCGCGCCTTGCGCGGCATCGAGCAGGGCGAAACCAAGCTCGGCGCCGGCGCAGGCATCACCGTGGTCACACTCAGCTCGGGCGCCGAAGGCGCGACGACCGTGCGCGGCGGCGACATCGTGGTGTGGAGCTCGGGCACTGGCGCCTATGGCGGATTGACCTTCAACGGCTCCGTCGTGAAGGCGCAGGACGACTGGAACGAGGATTTCTACGGCCGCGGCGCGACCGTATCGGGCATTCTCGCCAACCGCTTCACCAACCGCGCGACCCGCGGCCTGCAGCGCAATCTCGCAAACGTCTGGTAGGAGGAAACGATGAAAGCTTGTGATGTCCTGACGGGTGCGGCGGTGGCGGCCCTGTTGCTCGCGCCACTTCCCGTGTTCGCTGCCGATGCGTCGGGCGAGATCGTCACCGCGGCAACCCATGCCGATCTGGCGAGCAACGCCAGCGACCTCGCCGGAACCCAGATGCACCTGCATCACGCTCTGAACTGCATCGTCGGTCCGGGCGGCATGGGCTTCGATCCGAAGAACATGAACCCGTGCGCGAATTCCGGCAGCGGCGCGATCCCCGACACCGCCGATGCTTCCAAGAAGAAGGCGCTGCAAGTCGCGGCGGATTCGGCGCGCGCCGGCCTGGCGGCACACGACATGGCGACGGCGCAGAAGAAGGCGTCCGAAACCGCGACCGAGCTGAAAGCGATCAAATAGGTCTCGCGTCGCTCCCGGATTGAGCGCGCCGGTCTGCTGCGCAGCTACGTACAATCCCTGCGTGCAGGCGTCCGCTGCAGGACTACCTATTTGGGTATTGGGGCAACGGCGCAATCGTTCGAAAAGCCGGTCCGCCGACAATCAGTCATCAACACCTTTCGCGCCATCGTGGGTCCCGAGCCTGATGGAAAGCGCGGCGGCAGGGATCGAAACTGCGACTCGCGCGTTGGACCGAAACTGTGGCGGAAAGCGGAGGAGCGTGATGGCGCGCCGATTGTTGCGCAAAGTCCAGGCAGTGGCGGCCGACAGGCCGCAATGGCTGCCACATCCCATGCTGCTGAACCTGATCGCGGCGCTGTGGGCAGCGGCTTTCGCCCTGCGCCTTTTCGAGCTGGCGCAGCACTGATCAGGCGCGCGCCTGCCGCGCCTCCAGCCGCTTCTTGGTGTTTCCCCGCTCCACCTCGCTCTGCATTTCTTTTTTCCACTGGGCGGTCAGACGGGTGCGGGGAATAGGATAGCGTTCGGCGGTGAAATCGGCCGCGCGCACGCGGTCGGTGCGGAAGCTGCGAAACGCCTTGCGCAGCTCGCACCACGCCACCACCACGCGCACCATGTCCCAATAGCTAACCGCGATCGGCCAGATCATGCGCTCGGTCTCGCGGCCCTGCTCGTCGCTATAGGCGATGCGGATCTTGGTCTGAGCGTGGATCGAAGCGCGCACCCGCGCCATGTCGACGGAGTCCGACTCGATGCGCTTCCAGTTGGGCGAGTGCAGCGTCGAGTCCAGCGCCAGCGGCTTCAGATGCGCCGGCACCACCGCGCCGATCTTGGCGACGAGGTCGCGCGCCGCGCGCACCAGCGCTTCGTCGCCGCGGCCCATTACCCATTGCGCGCCGAGCATCGCCGCTTCGATCTCGTCGGCGGTCAGCATCAGGGGCGGCATGTCGAAGCCGTCCTCCAGAATGTAACCGATGCCGGCCTCGCCGCGGATCGGCACGCGTTCGGCCGTCAGCTGCGCGATGTCGCGATAGACGGTACGCAGCGAAGTCTCCAGCTCCTCGGCGATGTCGCCGGCGCGGATCGGATGGCGCTTGGAGCGCCTCAGGATCTGGATAATCTGGAAAAGCCGTTCCGCGCGTCGCATGGCCGCCATCTTTGAACGCCCCATCCTGCTGCCAGGCTGCTGACAGCATTTTGTCAGCAGCCTGCACGCCGCGAAAGCCTTTATCGCGCCGGACGGCTGCATTGCGGGCGAACGCGCCCTATATTGGCGCCATGGCGCACAACAACGGCATGATTCCGCGCAAGGGACGCGGCAAGGCGCGCGGCGTTGCCGAAGCGCCGCCGGCGCCGATCGGGGACATCGGCAATCTGCCGCTGCACGGGTCGACGGGCGCAGAACTCGCGGGCTTCGTGCCGCATCGTCCGGCGCGGCCGGAAAAATCGGAAGGCGGGCGGCGCTTCAAGCTGGTGAGCGAATATACCCCGGCCGGCGACCAGCCGACCGCGATCGCCGATCTCGTCGCCGGGCTCAAGGGCGAAGGCCTCGGCACCGGCGAAGGCGCGCGCCAACAGGACGACACCGGCATCATCAACCACGGAAACATCGGCGAGCGCGACCAGGTCCTGCTCGGCGTCACCGGCTCGGGCAAGACCTTCACCATGGCCAAGGTGATCGAGGCGGTGCAGCGCCCCGCCCTCATCCTCGCGCCCAACAAGACCCTCGCCGCCCAGCTCTACAGCGAGTTCAAATCCTTCTTCCCGGAGAACGCGGTCGAGTATTTCGTCTCCTATTACGACTACTACCAGCCGGAAGCCTATATCCCGCGCACCGACACCTACATCGAAAAAGACTCGTCGGTGAACGAGGAGATCGACCGCATGCGCCATTCGGCGACGCGCGCGATCCTGGAGCGCGACGACGTCATCATCGTCGCCTCGGTCTCCTGCATCTACGGCATCGGCGCGGTCGAGACCTATTCCGGCACCGCCGTCACCATCGCACGCGGCAAGAAGCTCGACCGCATGGAGATGCAGCAACAGCTCTCCGCCCTGCAATACCGCCGCAACGACAACAATTTCGTGCGCGGCGCCTTCCGCGTGCGCGGCGACACGGTCGACATCTTCCCGGCGCATTACGAAGACCGCGCCTGGCGCGTCGAGCTGTTCGGCGACGTGGTCGACAGCATCACCGAGTTCGATCCGCTCACCGGCAAGCCCTATGGCGGCCTCGACACGATCAAGATCTACGCCAATTCGCACTACGTCACGCCGCGCCCGACGCTCCAGCAGGCCCTCAAAGGCATCCAGGCGGAGCTGATCACCCGCCTCGCCGATTTCCGCGCCAACGGCAAGCTGCTCGAAGCCCAGCGCCTGGAACAGCGCACCAATTTCGATGTCGAGATGATCGAGGCGACCGGCTCCTGCGCCGGCATCGAGAACTATTCGCGCTGGCTGACGGGGCGCAAGCCGGGCGAGCCGCCGCCCACCCTGTTCGAATACATCCCCGATAACGCGCTGGTGTTCGCCGACGAGAGCCACGTCACCGTGCCGCAGATCGGCGCGATGTACAAAGGCGACTACCGCCGCAAATCGGTGCTCGCCGAATACGGCTTCCGCCTGCCGTCGTGCATCGACAACCGGCCGCTCAAATTCGAGGAGTGGGACGCGATGCGCCCCGCCACGATCTATGTCAGCGCCACGCCCGGCCCGTGGGAGATGGAGCGCACCGGCGGCATCTTCACCGAGCAGGTGATCCGCCCGACGGGACTTATTGATCCTCCCGTGGAAGTACGGTCGATCGAAACCCAGGTCGACGACCTCATCGCCGAATGCCGCGACATCGCCAAAAAGGGCTTCCGCGCCCTCGTCACCACGCTGACCAAGAAGATGGCGGAGGACCTCACCGAATACATGCACGAACAGGGCATCCGCGTGCGCTACATGCACAGCGACGTCGAGACGCTGGAGCGCATCGAGATCATCCGCGATCTGCGGCTGGGCGCCTTCGACGTGCTGATCGGCATCAACCTGCTGCGCGAGGGCCTCGACATTCCCGAATGCGCCCTGGTCGCGATCCTCGACGCCGACAAGGAAGGCTTCCTGCGCTCCGAGACCAGCCTGATCCAGACCATCGGCCGCGCCGCGCGCAACATCGACGGCAAGGTGATCCTCTACGCCGATCACGTCACCGGCTCGATGGAGCGCGCCATGGCCGAGACCAGCCGGCGCCGCGAGAAGCAGCGCGCCTACAACACCGCCCACGGCATCACGCCGGCCAGCGTGAAGAAGAACATCGCCGACATCATGGGCAGCATGTATGAGCGCGACCATGTGATGGTCGGCGTCGGCGAGGACGCCAGCGAATATGTCGGCCACAACATCAAGGCGACCATCGCCGACCTCGAGAAGCGGATGAAGGAAGCCGCCGCCGACCTGGAGTTCGAGGAGGCCGCCCGCCTGCGCGACGAACTCAAGCGCCTGACGGCCACCGAACTCGCCATCGCCGACGACCCCTTCGCGCGCCAGAGCGAGGTCGACCGCGCCGTCGACGACGCGTTCCTCAGAGCTGTGCGCGACGGCGCCGACACCGATCCGGACCGCAAGCCGGATCGAGGGCCGAAGCACCAGAAGACCAGCCGCGGCCGGATGAAGCGGGCCTCAAGACCCAACGTTCCCAAGACCTTCGGCAGCCGCTCCCGCTAAAATACCGATCTGTCCTCCGAAGCGCACAGCGCGTAGGAGGAAGACGTTTGGGAGTAGGTCGCGTAACGCCTATCCGCCGGTCGCGTTAGCCCGCGCCTCTCGGCCGCTGCGAAGCAGCACTACTGTTGACGATCGGAAGTTTGTTTGCAGAGTTCGACCTAAGCAGTACAATCTGGTCGAT